>NZ_KV802699.1:0-368 GCF_001810825.1 Streptococcus sp. HMSC076C08
TTTGAGGATGGTAGCACGACTATGATTGTTCCGGGTGAAGGAAGTTATACAATTGATAAAGATGGTAAGATTACCTTTACTCCAGAACCAGACTTTGTTGGTACAGCTAAAGGATTGGTTGTGAAACGTTTGGATATGTATGGAAATGTAGTTACTGCTCACTACTCACCAACTGTCCTTGGACAAACACAAGTGAGTGATGCGACATCAGAAGGTCTTAAAGGTCAAACTCAGACTGGTAAACCAAACTTTACAGGTGATGTCGATCTGACAGTTCCGCCAACCTTTGAAGATGGAACAACTGAAAAAGTCGTTCCAGGTGAAGGAGCTTATGTAATCTCACCAGATGGCACCGTCACCTTTACTCC
>NZ_KV802700.1:0-26954 GCF_001810825.1 Streptococcus sp. HMSC076C08
TTCCCCCAACTTCCGCTGTTCCCAAGCGTTAGTAAAGCCAGGAAAACGGATTTCCGGAAAATTTTCTCCGTCCTTTGGAAACATTTTTGAAAGCAGAGTCTTTTTTCCTTCTTTTATCAAATCCAACTCACGCTGTTGAAGGGTAATGAGCTGATCCAGCTCTTGGAAGAAGGAACCGATGACAGTTTGCTCGGGGAAGGAGGGGAAAATGACATCACCTTTTAAAACATTTTCATCAGTGACTTTCATGTCATTTTTTGCTCCTTTATTAACTAATGGTTTCAAATATTTATTTAATCGTAAATTGTCATCAAAATAATACTCCACAAATATTCCATTTGAACCATTATTAACTTTATAAACAGCATACAATGTGGAAACAATTCCATTTTTACCATGGTTCGTTTTTATAATCCCATACGGATTAGCTTTTAAAGGACTCTTTGTATAAACAACATCTCCAGTTTCTACAATACCATACGGTAAGACAGAAGCACCTGCAAATGACCTACCTTGAAACTTAATCTGATTAACAATCCCATAATCACCTGAAACAGATAAAACATCACTTTTATCATACTCACCATCTACATTTCTATTTTTTGAAACAGTAAGGTAAGCCCCCAACTTCCGCTGTTCCCAAGGTTCAGTGTAACCCTTAAATCGGATACTTGGTCTTCTTTCTTCTTGCTTGCTCATAAAGCCCTCCTTTGAGCTATTTTCCATGTCTTACTATTTTGAAATTTTCTTACATTTGTTTTCATAAGAGGATTCACTCCTCTACAGCCCCTAGTTCTTTACAATATCTAGAAAAACTTGTATAATGTAATTAAAGATAACTTGTGAAGGATAAACGCTGGGTCCCAGAATGGGGTAGGTACTATAGTACTGAGCATTTCCTATGTGCCTGGGGTTATCTTTTTTACTTTCTTCTAAGGCTCTCAACAAAACGTTGAGGGTCTTTTTGAATCTCTGATACAATGAAATCTACAAATTGTTGCGAATATGTATATTGTTCTGTATTCCCTATTTTATGACAGTAGGCATATTTCTCATTCTGTTTGATATGATAAAAATCGATAATAAGACTCAATACATACTGATTAAATCCATTCTTATACCCTAGTTTAAGATTTCTCTTACTCAAACGATCACGAACAGCCGAGATGACACTATTATATGAATATTTGTGACTAATAGAAGGATCTTTTAGCTCTTTCACAATGGCAACTTCACTCGGAGCATTATTTTTAAGGGATACAACAAAATCAGCTTCTTCTTTCTTCTTAGTAATATAAAGATTCTGTTTGATTTCAATCGCAAACTTGTCAGAGCTATATTCCTCTGTCAGCACATCGATTTCATTTGCCTGCTGGATAAATTTTTCAGCGATTTCAGGTGGATATTTCAACCGGATTTCTTCATTCGTAAGAGGTTCATATGTAGCTGATATGGTTAAGAAGTTTTGCGCAATTGAGTCTGTGATAATAACTTGATGAAATCTTTGCATTTCATTTACAAAATTTAAAACACAAGCTTGAAAAAGTGGAGCATACTTCAGCTCATAGTCTTCAGTGATGAAATGCGTACTGATATTTCTCAGTTCGATAATCCGTTCCAAATTCAAGCGAACACGCGTATTTACATCAGAGTAGATTTTTTTAACAACCGCTTCAAGGCTCAATGTTCGATCAGGACTATCCTTAAAATAAATAGACTCCTGTCGATTCATCATTTCTGCCTTCAACATTAGTTCCCAAGCATTACATATAAAAAAACTAAAACCCTCAATCCTATAGCGAATGGTTGGCTTATTATAAATCTCTAATCCCAAGATAAAAGCTTCTATTGATTTCCCAATCAGTTGCTCTTTAATATCTTTCATAACCTATCCCTCTAACTTTTTCAATTGATCTGCCAATGCATAGAGAGCCTTTCGTAGAGCATTACGATATTTGATCCAAGACAAACTAGCGATTTCTGTTGCTGCAAGTGCTGGGTAGTCACTTCTAGCATCGTTCATGATTGTTGTAATTTCTCCTTGTTTATCCAAGTCTTCTTGCCCGATACGATGTTTCCGAATTAACTCTTCTAGTTCCTTAGGTTTAACACTATTATCCAGACCCCACGTGCGAATGAAGGCCGTCAACTGTTGGAGGCTACTTGCCGACTGAGCCTGTTCCATCGCTCGGGCCATACTGTCAACATCTCGAGGAGCAGGATAACGCTCAAAGACATAAGTTCCATTGTATATCTGATGTACAAAACGAGTAACACGTTCTTTCTCCTTGATATTGTCAGATTTGGCTAACTCAATTGAGATGTCTTCCTTAGTCTTTTCAGCCTTAGCCACTTCTCCGGCATGAATTTCATCTGCCATTTGTGCAATGAGTTCGATGAGGTAGTCATAATTGATTGTTACATCATGGATATGAACCATCTCTAGCATAATTTGTGAAATATCAATATTTTCTTTTTTTGCTCGTCTCTCCCGGAGTTCACCGACTAAGACTGTCGTCAACATGACTTCTTCATCTTCGATAAGCCCGATACCTGCATAAAATGCCTCTGGATCATCATAAGCAGATATAGGATTCCCCTCTTCATCTTCAGTGTATTGTTTGAGCTGACTAAGTAGACGGTTATAGGTTTGGATCTTTTCAAAGAGATTGTCCTGCTCTTTTTCACTCGGTGGCAATTGAATAAAGCCATCTGTCAGAACACGGAGATCTTCGACTATAGATTTGAGTTCCTCTTGTACTGTACTGAAAGGTTTGGAAGTGATGCCGGACTCTTGGTTATTTTCCTTCATTTCATCAAGATTCAACTCTGTTTGTTCGTCTGCAGAATGGCGATTGGAGTAAAGATAGAAAGCTTTGTTCATCTCAAACTCATTTTGCTCTGGCCAGCGATAGTTGACAACATTCCCAAATGGTTTATCAATCATATTATGCAGACGATTTGTCCGTGAATAGGCCTGAATAAGACTAGCACCTTTTAAGGTACGATCCACATAGAGAGTATTCAGTCCTGGGGCATCAAAACCCGTCAAGAGCTGATCCACAACGATAACGAGATCTAGATAATGTCCATCATCTGCCGTTTTATTTAGTCGTGTTCGAAGATTTTCGGTGTAGTCTTTCACGGTCTTCATATCAAATTCCGTATTGAAGAGACTATTATAATGCCTAATTGCACGATGCAAATTTTCGTTAGTCTGAAGCTGTTGATCGCCATTTGAAGTATCTGCTGAAAAACTAATCGCTACTTTCAAACGTTGTTCAGCTGGCTTGGTCTGATTGATTTCTTCAAACTTGTCAAAGTATTCCATGGCTCGAGGCGTTGAAGCCTTGTTCCCACCAACATGAACAGTAAACATAGCATTATATTTTCCCATATTCGAACGCTCATTCCAGTTATCAAAGATATCTTTCACCACTAGATTTACGTGATCCTCACTGGTGTCATAGACGCTGGCTTTAACATTGTCATCGATATCATCTGCTGTTGGATCTTCGGGCGCTGCAATTGTTTCTTTAAACTCAACATTAAACCCCAAAACATTTCGGTCAGCAATCGCTTCTTTAATCGTGTAGGCATGAAGAAGTTCTCCAAAAATTTCTTTTGTAATTGGAAACTTAGGCGTCCCCGTATATCCTACCCAAGCTGCATGAGGTAGTGCTTGACGGATTTTCTCAAGCATATTATCATTGTCACTACCATCTCCAGTAGACCTGTGTGCTTCATCTACAATAAAGAGAATATTGTCTTTAATAGGCTTAAAATCATCTCTAGAGACATAACGAGACATTTTTTGAATACTAGTCACAATGATATTTTTATCACTCTTGACCGTCAGCTTGCGATGTAAAGCCGAAATATTTGCAGTATCTGTAACGATACCATCTTTGTTTTCAAACCCAGCAACTGGATCATAGGCTTGGTAAGCTGTCGCTGTTTGTCCTGTCAATGCGATACGGTCAACCAAAAAGATAACTTTACTAACATTAGGTAAGCGACTAGCCAACCAAGCTGTCTTAAAGCTTGTAATGGTCTTCCCACTCCCTGTAGTATGCCAGATATAGCCTAGTTTACCATCCGAATAACTAAAATCATGTTTACGTACTTTGTCAATCACGCGCTTCGTAGCGTACACTTGATAGGGACGCATGACTTTAATACTCTCTTTATTCTTAGTTCCATCAAGGATCATGTATTGGGTTGCTAGATTATGTGCCATCGGGATAGACAGCACTTTGTCTGCAAATTCCTGCCAACGACGTACTGGTTTAGCATCTTCTTCATTCTGCCAGTTAAATGCAAAAGCCTGATTGAAATTTTCCAGCGGACTATTAGCCATGTAGCGTGTTTCATGAGGAGTCATAGCTACCAAAATCTGAAGAGTCGAAAAAATATCCCCATATTGCTTTTCTGCTATATATTGCTCCATCTGATTAAAAGATTCTTTCGTTCGATGCAACGCCTTCTTCAATTCAATTTGAATAATCGGAAGCCCATTAATAAGGAGAGTAATGTCAAAACGGCGATCCTTTTTACCATCGACTACCTTAGGACGACTAATCTGATTTACCACTTGATAAACAGTATTTCCTCCGCCAACCTGATCTTGATCAAATACTGTTAAAAATACATGCTCTCCACTATCTAGATCCACCTCAATTTCAGAATAACCATTAACACCATAAAGAAATTGCCCTGCTTGGTAGGGAGTTTTTAAGTCTGTGATTTGTTTTTTTACTTGTGCGAATTCCGTTCGGGATAAAGACCCACTGAGTTTCCCACAATTATTCTGCTCTAAAATATTTTTGAAATTATCCCAAAGAGCCTCTGTATTTTTCACACTTTCAAGATACTCCCACTGCTTCACTCCCCCAATATTTGTTAGGTAAGTAATGACTTCTTTTTCAAAAGCTAATTCAGATTTATTTTTATTTTCACTCATGTGATTCGCTCCTTAGTATTTGTTCAAGGCTAGTTTGGACGGTTGCCTCCAATAATTGACTATATTTCCTAAGCTGTGTTTGCAGTAGTAACAGCTGTTTATAGGCTTGACCTATTTTTTCTTGCTCCTCTATTGAAGGTAGGGGAATACGGATTCTCTCTAATGATTTAACAGGGATTCTCATGGAAGTACCCGTTCCTTGTAGCTCACGTTCCTTTTGACGCTGAACATCTCGAGATTGATTAAAAAGATAGAGAAAGTAAAATTTATCCAATCTTTCCTTTATGTTCACTTTGATAAAATTTAAAGTTAGTAATTTTCCTTCATTATCTTCGCCAACAATCGTCGCTAATCGCAATGGACTACTGATAACTACATCTCCTGCAACAAGAGACAGTGAAGTTTCATTAAGTTCATCAGTTCCTAGAGCAAACGACTTTTGATTCAAATCCGACTCAAATGAAGCATGATCATAAAACTGAAGAGACTCCTGATTTTGCTTCTCAATCCTAGTCGGATTTACACCAGCTGTAAAGGAAAGCAGATCTCCTAATTGACAATAGTCCATCGAATTCTCCTCTCGTAATTGTTTCTTTCATTCTACACCTAAACAAATAATTTGTCAAATATTTTTTGTAATATTTTTTTATTACAAAAAATATCTAAAAATCTCTTTTCTAAATAATAGAATATTTACTAACGCTTGGGAACAGCGGAAGCTGGGGGAGGTGGCAGAACGGGTTACGAGAAAAAATAAAAATTTGGAATCTGAATTACCTTTAACTATTTCCGCTCAACATGGACTAATTAACCAAGAAACTTTCTTTAATAAGAAGGTTGCTAGTAAGGATGTTAGCGGATATTATCTATTGAAAAAAGGAGAATTTGCGTATAATAAATCTTATTCGTCAGATTATCCATGGGGTGCAGTTAAAAGATTGGAAAACTATGAAATGGGAGTATTATCAACATTATATATTGTTTTTAGACCCAATTCTATAGATTCAGATTTTTTAGCTGTATATTATGATTCTCCAAAATGGCATAAGGAAGTTTCTATGAGAGCAGCAGAAGGAGCAAGAAATCATGGACTTTTAAATATTTCCCCCCAAGATTTCTTTGATACGGAGCTACTATTTCCTGTTAATCATCCCGAACAAACGGCCATCGGTTCCTTCTTCCAAGAGCTGGACCAGCTCATTACCCTTCAACAGCGTGAGCTAGAGTTAATGAGGTTATAGCGCCCCTTAGACAAAACACAGAAATTGGGTAAGAAATAAAGAACCGATTTCTTATGCGATCGGTTCTTTATGCCTTAATGATAGTGTCCAGATAAGTATTTGTTATCTGGACACCCTCCGCCTATGTTGCGCATGATTGCTTTGACTGCTATCTACTTCAATAGTGATATTCTGCACGCCTCTTTCTTCTAAACATTGACGCACCACTTCTTTGGTTTCCATCATCTGTTCCCAGTCCTCGATACAGATGTGGACAATAGCATTGTTCTCTAGACCGTCCATGGACCAAATGCTAAGTTGGTTAACACTGTTGACATTGGTCAGAGCCTCTATATCCTTCTCCAGATCACTTGTCTCGACCCCTTCTGGCACAGCATCTAGGAAAATCTTCAGTGCGCTCCAAAAGCGAGGAATGGCTTTCGACAGAATAAAGATAGAAATAACCAGCGATAAAAGCGGATCGAGGATATACCAATCTGTAAATCGGAGGATAATCGCCATTAGGATGACAGCCAGCCAACCAAGGGTGTCTTCCAAAAAATGCAAGCTAAGAATTGACTCGTTCTTTGTCTTTCCTTTACGAACTACCAGACTAGCTAGCACATTAATAGCCACTGCAATGATTCCCAGCCATAGGATACCATTTTCATTAACGGGTTGAGGGTGAACGATCTTTGTGACATTTTCCAAGATCACTAGGACAGACCCTATCATAAGAATCACAGCCGTTAGCATGGCCCCTAAAAGACTAAAGCGTTTGTAACCCAAGGTGTACTGTCTATCTTCTTCACGATTGGAAATCGTTTCTAAAAGGGCTGAGATGCCAATGGCCATAGCATCTCCCAGGTCGTGAACAGAATCAGCAAGAACTGCACTCGAACCAAAGATTCCTCCTGCTATAAACTCAACAATCGCATAGCTTAAATTTAAGAAAAAAGCTAACCAGATAGATGTTTTAGAACTCATTTCTCTCCCTCCTTTGGTATAATGGGTATATACATACTTCTTTCATTTGTATTATCTAATAAAATTCAAAGAAAGGATAGAAGCAAACTGTAAACTATGTTCAGTTCTGAACAGTTTGTCTCAAGTGTCTATATGCCAAAAAGAGACCGTCGGGTTAGTAAGACGAAAAAAGCTATCTATCAAGCTTTTTTACAACTTTTGAACGACAAGGGCTATGATGCCACTACTGTCCAGGATATCATTGACCTAGCAGATGTTGGACGTTCTACTTTTTACTGTCACTATGAAAGTAAGGAACTCCTTTTAGATGAGCTCTGTCGCTACCTCTTTCATCATCTCTTTGAAAGGGAAGAACACTTTACTACCGAGGACTACCTCGCACATATCTTTTTACATTTTCAGAAAAACCAGGACCATGTCACCAGTCTCCTTTTTTCTAAAAACGACTACTTCCTCCGCCAACTACACAAGGAACTCGAACACCACGTTTATCCCATGGTGGCGGATGACTTGCAAGAGGCCTATCCAAACATTCCGGCCTCCTACCTCCAGCATTTTGTTGTGACGAACTTTATCGAGACCCTAACTTGGTGGCTAAAAAAAGGAAAATCTTATACCGAAGAGCAAGTGGTGAGATTTTACCTTGATGTAATGGAGATGACCTCTACAACTCCACTTGATAACTAAGCCTGAAACTCAGAAAGGAACCAACTATGTTAACTTCGATGATTCTAGGAATACTAACAATTGTACTAGCTCTCGCCTTCTCATTGCTTCACCTTGCTGCTGCCTTTTCAGCCATGAAACAAAAGAACTACAGTTTGGGAAACAAGTGTATCTTGGTCGGCAGTTGTCTCACCTCTTTGGCTCTAGCTATCTTTTACTTCGTCCCACTTGCAACCATTCTTCTATGGATTGTGGGCTCGAGTATCGTCTGCTATGGTGCCTACTGGAACGGCCAACAGAAAGAAAAACAACATATCTCGCACCACATCGTTCGTATAACGACCGCTATTATCATTACGGTATTATTCATTTTGCTCTAACACAAAAAAAGGATCATCTGATCCTTTTTTTACTTTTTTAAGCGCTTTTTGCTGCCTTGCTCCACTGATACCACCCAACTAGACTATTGATGAGATAAATTAGGTATTTCCCTTGGATTTGCAGGCTTTCTCCCCACCAGAGATAGATTGAAAAGACATTGGTAGAAGCCCAGAATATCCATTGTTCACGGTAAACAGCTGTCATGAGGATTTGCCCAACCCCATTGGTCGCATTGGTGATGGAATCGCGATAAGGACGATTGGCTCCGATAGACTGATAAATGAATCCAAAGGCCAACCACCAAAGAACACTAACGGAAAGATACTTGGTCCAACCCTTGCCGTCCAGTTTACGCGCGACAAACTCCTACTTTTCTTTCTTGAACTGTGCTTGGTAGATCCACACTAGAAGTCCAATTGGCTGCATAATTGTAAAATAGAGAGTTGTTAAAACCTCACCATAGAAGCCTTTTTGAAGGGCAAGCACCAGATAAATGATGGAATTAATCAAACCAAATAGGTAGTTACTAGCACGACCTTCAGCTTCTCAAAGAGCAGAAAAAAGGTTAGTAAGGCTTGAGAGATGAATCATTTTAAAGGCAAACAATTCCAACAAGACGTCATCATTGTCGCTGTTGGTTATTACCTACGTTACAATCTGAGCTATCGTGAAGTTCAGGAATTGCTTTATGACCGTGGAATAAATGTTTGTCACACTACGATTTATCGGTGGGTTCAAGAATACAGTAAAATCCTCTATCATCTCTGGAAAAAGAAAAATAAACAGTCCTTCTATTCGTGGAAAATGGATGAAACCTATATCAAAATTAAGGGGCGTTGGCATTATCTCTATCGAGCGATTGATGCGGACGGTTTAACATTGGATATCTGGTTACGAAAGAAACGTCGAGCAGACGATAACAGCTATAAGTTAGAAGATACCGCCTATCAAGAAGATAAAGCACGCAAAGCAGAAACCGAAGATAAGCTAGCTATTGAAGCAATGAAAAGCAAGTACACCACGCTATTGCTAGAAAATATGTTGCTAAGTCCGTTTGAAATGCAAGATACAAAAATCATGGCAGAATTGCAAGTCCATGTTTACCCCCTCTATGACGAACTGAAAGAATTAAGAGGGCTAAATAGTGTTAAAGACCACTTGTCTTATGTTGCCAGCAGACGTGAAGAATATTCTAAGCATAATATCGCACGCTACCTCAAAAAAGTCATTGAACAATATCTACCAACGGTTAAAAGGCAGGACTTAAACCATGAGTGAAGACTTAAAAACGATCAAAGAGCTGGCGGATGAGTTGAGTGTTACAAAACAAAATATTCAATATCACTACCAAAGGTTACCAAAAGAATTACAGCTTAAAAGTTCCAATGGGTCTAATCTAATAAATTCTAAAGCAGAAAAAATAATTTTAGGTAAAGTAGAAAGTAGTAGCAAATCAAATACCAAAGACCAACAAATAAGTAGCAAAGACCAACAAATAGAAAAACTAACTAATTTGTTAGACCAGTAACAACGATTAGCCTTGCAAGATAAAAAGTTGCTAGAAGAATACAAGGCGGAAAATGATAACTTAAAAGCCCTCAAAATGCCCTCACAGGAAACAGAATTCAAACACTTAGACAATCAATATAAAGATGAAGTGAACGCTCTTAAAGAGAAGTTGGAAAATTTACAGGAACAAATCAAAGATCAAAAAAGGATAGAAGAACAAGAAAAACCAATAAAATGGTGGGGACTATGGCGAAAATAGATGATTCAGTTAAAAAGAAAGTTCCAGAATTGCGATTTAAAGGATTCACGGATGAATGGGAACAGCGTAAGTTGGGAGACGAAGTTCGAATAGTGATGGGACAGTCTCCTAATTCAGAAAATTATACTGATGATCCTAATGGGCGCTAAAAATGCGAAGACCTATGAAGACCTATTTTGTATTAGTCAAACAAAAAATCCAAAAGAAATGGTATATGATTATGACCATGAAACAAAGTAAAATCAAACCGAGTGATCTGAGGAAGCACCCGATGATCATGAAACGTTATTAAACACAAAAGTCACCCATGTGAGTTCTTGCCAGAAGCTGAAGTTAATCCTTCAACCTGGAAAACCCGCAGAGGTGACTTTTTCTATACATCTCGATTTTTCTGGCAATAATCATTAACCGATAAATATGTCTGTGAATCACCCAGTGACTCCGCTATGTCCATAATCCGCGGTGGTAGTAATCCCACTCGCTGGACAAGTTCGTGATTGCTGAACAATTCCCGTGGACTGCCGGCGAAGCCAAACTTCCCGTGTTCCATAACATACACCGACTCAAACTCGGCGGCGACCCAATCCATGTCATGGGTGATGGTCACAACTTGGTGGCCCGAATCAGCCAACTGATGGAAAATTGCGGTCAACTTGCGCCGGCTTTCCCAATCAAGCGACATCATCGGCTCATCAAATAAATAAATCGCCGGATCCACTGCCAAAACTGTGGCAACGCTCAACAGCTTGCGTTCCGACAATGACAGGTCATATGGACTTTCAGCTGTTTTATCATCCAAGCCAACTCTTTTTAGAGCCGCTAAAGCCCGCCTCGTAATCGTGTCGTGGTCATCCATGACCTGCGCGACATTCCACTCCACCTCTCGTTGAACGGTCGGGTTGAAAAGCTGATCGTCAGGATTCTGAAAAGTAATCCCAACCTTCAGTAACTTTTCGACTGGTTTAAGATCATTAAAATTTTCTCCATCGATCTTAATCACACCGGTTTGTGGTGTCAGCAAACCCGTCAACAATTTGAAGAGCGTTGATTTGCCGGCACCATTTTGGCCGACAATCGCCACCATCGGATCGGCGAAGTGTTTGTCTTCAACATCCAAGCTAAAGGACCGTTCCGGATAAGTGAACGTCAGGTGGCTCAGTTCAATTGTGGACATAACGAACCTCCTTCAGATCAGCGTAATTCACCGGATACCGGCCATCAGCCAAGTGCCAATCCATTTTTTGAGCAAGTTGCTGGATTGTCGGGGCTGGAATCTGCCAGTCAGCTGCCAAATGATTAAACACCTCACCCGGCCTGCCCTGGGCTACCATTTGACCCTCGTGCAGCACCCACACAACGTCGGCGACTTCGCACAAATCGTCAATTTCACTGGTGACAATGAAGACAGTCGTCTCTTTGACTTGGGCCAGCCATTGGAAAAATTGCCGGCGGCCAAGGGGATCCATCTCACTGGTCGGATCATCCATAATCAAAACAGCCGGATTAGACACAATCGCCGTGGCAATTGCCAACCGCTGGATCTGACCACCAGAAAGGCTCTCGGGACGCAAATTCAGCTGTTCAATCAGCCCCATTTGCGTGGCAACTTCTTCAACCCGTTTTTGAATCAGTCCTTCAGCCATTCCCTGATTAATCAAGTCAAAGGCGATTTCATCGGCAACCGTGTCTGCCAACCCGCTTAGTTGGCCAGCTGGATTTTGCAGTACAACTCCATTCATGGCATTATAAACGGGCCAATTGTCAGACACTCGCTGGCCAAACATGTGCCAATCGCCCTCAATCTCAGCAGACACAATTTTGGGAATGACCCCTGCCAGCACACGGCACAAAGTCGATTTGCCGGAGTGGCTATTCCCGATAATCCCAACCACCTGGCCGGTATGAACCTCCGCGTTAATCTGACGCAGTTGTGGTTGCTCAGTACCCGGATAACGGGTGGTCAAATTTTCAATTACAATCCGTTTATCTTCGTCCATATCTTCCACCCAATCAATAAAAATGCCAATCCAGTCAGACCAATGTGCAGCGTCCGCGACAGGCGATACACGCGCTGGGAGGTTCTGACAGTCCGGTTGAGATTATCAAAACCTCTCAGTTGGAGAGAAATCGACCGCGTCATCGATTGATCCAAGGTCTTAATCACCAATGGAATTAGAACCGGCAGGACTGACTTTAATTTCTGAATAAACGTTTTTTGCGGATTGGTTCCGCGAACTTTTTGTGCCTGCTGAATTTTCCGCATATTGCGCATCATTTCCGGCAAAATATAACACACCGACATCAGAACGTAGACGGTTTTATAAGACAATCCGGACAGTTCCAAATAGGCCGCGTTTTCTGAAATACTCGTGGTCACCATAAAAAAGCCACTGGTCAAAATAATCACCAATACTCGACAACCCAGAGTGGTGGCGTAAATCAGGCCTTCTTTGTAGAACGACACCCCAAGCACAGAAAACAGCACAGTTTGATTCCGACTGTAAAATAACCCTTGGATGATCAGCATGGTGCAAATCAGAAACAGGCTGAATCCCAGCGCCTTAAAGGTGGTAGAACTCAATTTGGAAAATAACAATAGCAGTGTTGCGACAAGAATTAATCCGGCCTGAAGCAATAAATTCATACTGGCAAAGCTCAACAACGTCATGTCCAAGATGAACAAGAGCTTAGTAATCGGATCGATCACCTGGTACCACTTGAGCTTGACCCGTGGCGCTCCAGAAATCAATGTTTTATCAGTCATCATTTATCATCGCTAAAGAAGTGCACCATCCGCTTCGGCAGCTGACGATAGATGAAGAATGCCAGGTAGGCCACGCAGACTTTATCCAAAATATCCAAGACAAACTCATCGGTAAATGAGGCCAGCCACACTGGTGCATGATTGGCGACCATTACCGCAAACAATGAGTCACCCCAAGCGATACCGGTCTGACCACCCCAAAAGATGACGTTGAGTGGCGTTGAAATGACAGCTGAAACGATAGCAATAATAATAGCAGAAACAAATACTCGTCGCGCTGACGAGAACCACCCATTGGCGTGCAAAACTCCGACAGCAATCCCAATTCCGATGCTGGTAATCGCATACACGGTTGAAATTGGCGATAAGGTCAGCCCATAGATCACGTTGTTGATGAAACCACTAATGGCACCGGCAACCGGCCCAGCCAACATGCTGGTAAGAAAGGTTCCCAAAGACCCCAGCCAAACGGGCAACTTTAACCCCTCCGCCAAGGCTTTGGCAACATAGTTAATTCCCACGGCAGCGGGAATCAAAGTCATGGTGGCAGCACTTAACTTAAATTTCCACATACTGGTACGATGAATCGGTTCTGTTTTCATAATCTTCTCCTTTTGTTTTTAAAGAGCCGTGTCTGGATAGACTTTCGGACGCAACGCTCTATTATATATCTACTGAACTGTCTATACACAAGATTTCCATCCTTAGTCGACATGAGCTGGAAATCTTTATTTGTTAAGTAGTTCACAACACATTATACACCTATTTTGTGAATAGTCAAGTGTATTTACAGTAAAATTTTAGAAAATCCTGAAAATTTCCTCTTATTTTCCATTTTGAAAGACATTCAGTAACTCTAATATCAAAAAAGCCCAGACGACATTGTCTGAGCATTCTTTTCTATAGTCGTTTAAGCAAGTTGAGTTTGACATTTTCAAGCTATTTCTTCAACAAACCTTGTTCTTGTAAAAACTCCTTGGCTACTTGTTCTGCGGACTTGCCTTCAACACCGACCTGGTAGTTGAGCTGGCTCATCTGGCTTTCAGTAATTTTACCAGCTAGTTTATTGAGAACTGTCTCCAACTCAGGATGTTTCTTGAGAAGAGCTTCTTTCATAAGTGGTGCCCCTTGATAAGGTGGGAAGAGTTGCTTGTCATCCTCCAAGACCTGTAAATCATAACGCGCCAACTCTGCATCTGTCGAATAGGCATCCGTGATTTGAATATCGCCTGACTGAATTGCCTGATAGCGAAGAGCTGGCTCCATGGTCGCTACGTTGAGATTGAGACCATACATTGATTGCAAGCCCTTATTGCCATCTTCACGGTCATTAAACTCGAGAGTAAAACCGGCCTTCAACTGTCCTTCCACTTTTTTCAAGTCCGAAATGGTCTTCAAGCCATATTCTTGAGCAATCTTTTTCGGAACAGCTACAGCGTAGGTATTTTGATAAGACATAGGTTTTAGATAGGCCAGATGATCCTGTTTGGCAATGCCATCACGCGCCACCTGATAAACCTGATCTGGCTCATGACCTACCTTGGGTGATGGCTGAAGCAAACTTTCAGTCACCGTACCAGTAAATTCAGGATAGATATCAATATCCCCTTTTTTCAGAGCTTCATAGAGGAAGCTTGTTTTCCCAAAATTCGGCTTAACAGTCGCAGTCATACTGGTATTTTCTTCAATCAGCAATTTATACATATTGGCCAAAATTTCGGGTTCTGGTCCCAATTTTCCAGCAATCACCAAGTTTTCTTTCTCTTTTTGAGCTAAGAGGGCTGGACTATAAGACAGACCGAGCAATATAGTCACCAAGGCAAAACCAGAGAAAATCGTTCTCAATTTTGCTTTTTCCATCACTTTTAGTAGGAAGTTAAAGGCAATGGCCAGCACTGCAGAAGAAAGGGCCCCAATCAAAATCAGACTAGTATTATTGCGGTCAATTCCCAAAAGGATAAAGGAACCCAGTCCCCCTGCACCAATCAAGGCAGCCAAGGTTGCCGTACCGATAATCAAGACCGCTGCCGTCCGAATCCCAGACATAATGACAGGCATGGCAAGTGGAATTTCAAACTTCTTGAGACGCTCCCACCTGGTCATCCCAAAGGCAATCCCAGCCTCTTGTAGACTTGGATCAATTCCCTTTAGCCCAGTGATGGTATTTTGCAAAATTGGGAAAATCGCATAGATCACTAGAGCCGTCAAAGCAGGCAAGGTCCCAATTCCCATCAAAGGGATAAAGAGCCCCAACAAGGCTAGAGACGGGATGGTCTGGAAAATCCCTGCAATCTGCAAGACCCAGTCCGCCAACTTCTCATGATATCGAAGATAAACAGCCAAGGGAATAGCAATAAAAATAGCTAGTAATAAGGTCAAAAGTGACAACTGCAAATGTTGAGATAGAGCTGTTACCCAATCACCAAAACGATCCTGAAAAGTTGATATCAAATTAGTCATGAACACTACCTCCAAACAAGTCTGCTACAAAGTCTGTTGCAGGAGCCTTTAATATCGTCTCAGGATTCGCCACCTGACGAATCTCTCCATCCTGCAAGACAGCAATACGGTCCGCCAATTTCAAAGCTTCATCCGTATCATGGGTCACAAAAATCGTTGTCATTCCAAACTCTTTATGCAATTCTTTCGTCAAAACCTGTAGCTGTTTTCTAGAAATAGCATCCAAGGCTGAAAAGGGCTCATCCATGAGGAGAATCTTAGGCTGACCAATCATAGCACGGACAATACCAACCCGTTGCTGTTCTCCACCAGATAATTCACTCGGAAGTCGATGCCCATACTCAGCCACTGGTAAACCAACTTTAGCCAAAAGCTCTTCTGTTTTCTTCGCAATGTCTTCCTTAGTCCAGCCCTTCATCTCCGGAATGAGGGCAATATTTTCCGCAACCGTTAGATTGGGAAACAGAGCAATGGCCTGTAAAACATAACCAGTAGAAAGACGAAGCTCACGCTCATCATAGTCTTTGATGCGCTTACCATCCATGTATATATTTCCATCAGTTGGTTCCAAAAGACGGTTAATCATCTTGATCATGGTCGTCTTACCAGACCCAGAAGGCCCAACTAAAACCATGAACTCCCCATTCTCAATCTGTAAATTGACATCTCTCAAAACATCTTTTTCTGTATAGCGTAGCGCTACATTTTTGTATTCAATCATTCTTTGTCCTCAATTTAAAATTTTCCTCGGTTGGTCAAGTTACCAACCTTTTAATAACTAATTTACCCCACTCTAAACCTCATTTTCCTTCTCTTTCAGATTAGCCAAAATTCTTTCTTGAAAACCTTCAAACTGACGAATTTCTTCCTCTGAAAATCCTTTGTAACAGATAGTATCCAATCTCTGACTGACACGTTGCCCAACTTCTTTCTGGGACTTGCCCAACTCTGTTAAAACTAAATACTTCTTACGCTTATCTTCTCCACACGGACTGACAGTTATAAGATTTTGCTCCTCTAACTTTTTTATCATAGTCGTCAACGTATTATTAGCAAGCCCAGTCGCAAGCGCAATATCTGTCGCAGTTGCACAGCCCGTCTTACTATTCCATAAAACCGCTAAAATCTTTCCCTGCTCACTCCGATAAAGAGAGTCAGGGTCTTGTCTCAGTAACTTTTGAAAAAGCCGCCCATTCAACAAACGAATATGATGGGCTACCAAATGACAATATTTCATGAAACCTCCAATTTATTTCTATATCGATACGAATAAAAAACATTATAATACTTATTATTCCAATTGTCAACTATTTCGATTTAGAACTAATTTTTCTCAGTAAAAAATCTCCTACTCAAGGTAGAAGATTTCAATCTTATAAACTTAATCCGTCATGTCTGATACCAAGGTTCGACGCTCCAATGGAATACTGCACATAACTAACAAGAAAATGAAACCTGACTGAATCCAGAAAAGGGCCAAGTCAAAGATTCCATGCACAGCAACCACTGTAAGGAAAGATAGATAAAGACCGATAATTGGACGTTTCCCCGACTCCTGACTCATATCCATCATCAAACGAACAGGAGCAACAGAAGACAAAGCTAATAAAATGGTTCCCACAATTCCGTAACTCAGAATCGTATCAATATAAAGGCTGTGAGCATGTTCATGATAAGGAGCATTTATCCGAGGATAAGAGTGCATATAGGTCAATGGCCCCTCCCCCCAAAAAGGATTTTGCTTAAACAAGGCCATCCCAGCATCCCAGATAGAAATGCGTTCTTCCATAGAGGAATCTAAAGTCCCCATCCGAACTCCCAAATCACTAGAAAAAAGGAAACTCAAGCCAATCGCAAAGACCCCGATACTAAGCCAAAAGGCCTTCCAGTTTTTAATGGTTGTAAAGAGATAAATGATGGCTCCAGCGATAATAGCAGGAAAGGCAGTTCGATTTTGAGTAAAGTTCAATCCAAAGAGATTAACAAAGCCTGCAATCACACAGAATACCTTCAACCAATTCAACTTGGTCGTTGTAAAGAGATAGAAGGCAATCATGATACAGAAACAACAAATAATTCCATAGTAATTAGGATTAAAAAAGGTCACTTCTGCCCGATTCTGATGCCATACCTGCATATTGGGCGAAAGAAAGGCATAGTTAAATTTCTTTACAATTTGGAAATGCTCCAAAGTAGCAAAAGCCGCAGAGAGCACACTACCAAACAAGATTGTCTGCAGTATCAGTCGAAAGAAAGCATGTGTCAGACGTTTCTGGTAGAAACTAAAGAAAATGAGGAAGAGAAACATCAGTAAAGATGCAACCAATCCAAGCCAGTTCTTGGCGACGATGGAAATGATACTACTGTAGGCAATAAAAAAGAGAAGTACAGGATGTTTGGCTAATCCTTTGATAATTCCCTTCATCTCCCCAGTAACAAGTAAACCTATCAAATATAAAGCAAAGAGGGCTAAGAACAAATAAAAAGGTAAAAAGATACTTATGATCATCAAATACAAAAAGAAATCTTTTTTCGAAAGCCCTCTTATCTTATCCAGTAATCCAATTGATTTCAAAACGGATCCTTTCTGTTCTGGATTTCTCCAGAAGATAAATGCTAAACTATCTTTATATTCTACCATTTTTTCCGTCATTTGGGAACAATGAACACGTTTTCACAACAAAAAAACTCTTTCATTAATATAGCACTAGAACTGAATTTTTCTGCCGTTTTCCACTACTTGATAGGTCTGACTTTGTAAATCAATTTCTGCTACTGCTGTTACGGACTTGTCTTTATTTTGACGTTTGATTACAATGCTGTGAGCTGTTGGTGTTTCCACCTCTATAGTTCCTTCTAGATCAAAGGCCTCTGACCGATTACGGAAAGAAAATAGATTGAGAAGGGCCTTCACCACAGGACGTTGAACTTCTTCTGCTATTTCCTCATTGCTATAGTAATGACGATTAATATTTCGACCTTCTTTGGTTTCTTCTAACAATTTCAAGTCATTTTTTCCTGCTAATAGACCCACATAGTAAACCTGAGGAATGCCTGGAGCAAAAGCTTGAATCAGACGAGCTAGGAAATACTTGACATCATCATCTCCAAGCGCAGAATAGTAGGTTGAATTGATTTGGTAGATATCTAAATTGTTATACTCGGCACTAGAGTACTTCCGTTTGACATTCGCTCCAACCTTATAGAGCTCATTTGAAGCATAGTCAATTTCCTCATCGGTCAGGATATCTTTGACATCCACCACTCCAATTCCATCATGGGTATCTAGTGTCGTAAATTGCTTCATCGGGCTCATCTTCAACCACTTGGCCAAGCGCTCTGTTCTGGAACTGTAAAGAGTATAAAGAGTCACCATTGAAAGGGCAAAATCGTAAACATAGTAATCATGGTCCGCTATTTTAAACTGAATCGAATAGTGTTCATGAATCTCAGGTAAGAGCTCTGTCCCATACTCAGCAGCGATATCTCGAACTCTGTCCAATAAATTCCAAATATCTGGTTCCACAAAGAAATCATTGGTATCCAATTTCTTCACTGCATAAGCAAAGGCATCTAGACGAATCAAATCACACCCGTTACTTGCTAGATGTTGAATCGTCTTACGGATGAATCTCATCGTTACTTCTTTGGTCACATCAAGATCAATCTGCTCCTCACCAAAGGTATTCCACAAATGTTCCACTGAACCATCTGCAAAAACAATCTCTTGCTTTGGTGCACGATCCTTACGCTTGTAGATTAAATCTACGTCAGACTGTGTCGGACGGTTCTCTGGCCAAAACTTATCCCAGTTTAAAAAGAGATCCTTAAATTCACTGGCTTCATGTTTTTCTTGATAGTCCCTATAATACTTAGATTGACGAGAAATATGATTAATCATAAAGTCAAACATAAGATAATATTTCTCACCTAAACGCTTAACATCCTCCCAATCACCAAACGCTGGATCCACTTCATCATAGTCAACTGGTGCAAATCCACGATCTCCTGTTGACGGGAAAAATGGTAGAAGGTGAACTCCCCCAATAGCATCGCCAAAATGTTCTTCCAAATTCTCATACAAGTCTTTAAGGTTATTTCCAAGACTATCTGAGTAAGTAATCAACATGGTTTTATTTTGAATGGTCATAGATGGTCTCCTTTTTCTGATGAAAGCCAAGTCTTATATGACCTGGCTTCGTAAATGAAAGATATTTTTAGGTTTTTGTTCATATTGAACTCGTACTACTATAGACTGCAAGCAACTAAGTACTACTTTCTTTTTTCTACATAGAATTGTCAATAAGCTGAACTGTTCCTCTATGTATGGAATTATAAATTCCCTAAGCACTTTCTTACTTCACTGCCCCGTTACTCATTCCTGAAATGATATGTTTTTGGAAGATGAGGTAGACAATGGTTATCGTTACAATTCCCACAATATAAGATGCAAAACTTGGGCCATAGTCATTGAAGTACTGACCTTGGTAGTTGTATTGGAAGAGAGGCAAAGTCCACATCTTGGAATCCTTATTCAGAATCAAGAGTGGCAACATAAAGTCATTCCAGAACCAGAGAGCATTGATAATCAAAGTTGTCGCATGCATGGGCTTCAACATTGGAAAAATGATTCGACGATAAATTGTAAAACGATCAGCCCCATCAATTTCCGCAGCTTCGTCCAAACTATCTGGTACACTGATTTTTATATAACCAACATACAAGAAGAGAGTCTGTGGAATAGCATAAGTTAGGTAGAGTATTACTAGCCCCCACATATTTGCTAGGCCGAGTTTACTCATCATAACTGTGATGGGAATCATAATCACCTGAAATGGAACAAATATCCCTAAGATCAAGAGCGAATACATAATTGCAAAGGCTTTTTTCTTGGACATATTTCGAGCAATAGAATAAGCTGCAGCTGGTATAAAGAAAGCCACTACAATCAATGATAACACCGTAATAACTGCTGAATTCCAGAAATAGCCTCCAATTCCATCCGAAATCAATCGTTCATAATTACTCAACGTAAAAGGATTGGGCAAACTAAAGAAATGATTCATGATATCCTTAGTTGTCTTGAAAGAACTAAATACCGTTACCAACAAAGGAACAAGTATAAGAATACCACCGACTATCAAGAGGACATATTTCCAAAACTGATTCAATTTTTCTTCTTTTTTCATGTGTAGGACTCCTCTATTAGATTTCAAATTTCTTTGATAGCTTGATTTGGATAATAGAAACAATTACAATAATTAAGAATAAAATCAAGGCAATTGCATTCGCATATCCATATTGATTACTCTTGAAAGCATAGTTGTATACTAAAAGTCCAAGAGACGTTGTAGCATTATTTGGACCACCACTCGTCAAGGCAAAAATTTGGTCAAAGGCTGTCAAACCAGACTTAAGAGCCAAGATAAAAACCATAGAGATCGTTGGCAATAAATAGGGCAATTCAATCTTCCAAAAGGTTTGTTTACTGGTTGCACCATCAATTGATGCTGCCTCTAAAATATCATTTGGAATACTCTGAAGACCAGCAAGAAAGAGAATGATTGGCATTGCTACTCCTTGCCATAGAAGAACAAAAATAGTTGCCACTACCGCTCCGACTGGTGTCCCCAATAGACTCTCTTGTAGAAAACCAATCCCTAAAATTTTTCCAATCGTTGGAAGACCATAGTTGAAGAATTGTTTAAAAATCAAGGAAACTGTCAAACCAGACAAAACAGCTGGGAAAAAGAACCAAGCTCTAAAGAAGGTCTGCCCCTTCATCTTAGAATTTAAGGCTCGTGCCACAACCATCCCAATTGTAATCTCACCAACAATCAATGCCAGAGTTAAAATCAAAGTAAAGGCTATGGCTGTGAAGAATTTTCCATCAATCATCAGCAATTTGTAGTTATTCAAACCAACAAATTTATAATTATAGGTCAATCCAGTCCAGTTAGTCAAACTATAGAAAGCACCTTGTACCATTGGAAAGTAAAAGAAGATAGCTTGTAAAGCAAGCGGGATGAGCAAAAATGTCCAACCCCAGTATTTATTTAAAAATTTTCGAATAGCCATATCATCTTAACTCCTATTCTAGTCCAAATCTGCCTTCATTGGATTAAAGAAAGCATTGAGATTGTTTGCCATATTTTTCAGATTTTTATCCATCAAGTAACCTGTACTTAGATTAAAAAAGTCTTCTTCAGAGTTCCAGCGTTGGCCCAACCAAACATAATGTTTGTCTGTAAATGCCAGTTTAGAAATAGCTGCAAGCGCTGAATCTTCTTTTTCCTGTATGCCTTTTACCGCAACAGGTGATCCATCTACATCATAGTATGACTGCATAGCTTTTGGACTAGTCATATAGCTGATAAATTCTTCGGTTTCCTTAGGGTGTTTGGTAGTAGCTGAAGTTGATAATGCCATATCCCCTGCACCAACAGTGACTTCTTTTCCTACTTCTTCTCCAGGAAAAGCAAACATCCCCACCTCAAATTTTGGATCCTGTTGATTAATTGCCGCTAATGCCCATGATCCTTGTGGCATCATCAAAGCTTTTTCACTCGAAAATGCTACCACCGCATCATTATAAGAGGCACCACGCCAACCATCTTGAGCATTATCTGCTAATAAATCGAGTCGTTCTGCATCTGCTTTTAAAATAGCATCATCTGCAGAAATAGCATTTGGTTTTGAAAAGCGAAGGTAGTTATTAGCCGCGTCTCCACTACCCGTAAGAGTAATGAGAGAAAGTTGGTGGTAACCATTTAATGTCCAGCCTTCATTGCCCGCAACCGCAAATGGAGAATTCCCACTATCTTTTATCTTTTTAACAATCTCTTGAAATTCTTTAAAAGTCTTCGGTTCCTCAAGTCCTAATTCTTTAAACTTCGTTTTATTGTAATAGATTCCATAAAGGTTGGCCGTTAAAGGCACACTATAAATCTTGTTATTGATTGCATACTTTTCAGCATAGTCATTCTTGATGTTCTCAAGATAGGGTTTTCCTGTCATATCCGCAAAATAACCTGCCTTCGCCCACTCCTGAAAATCCATATTTTGAGGATAGATATTAATAATATCTGGAACATCTCCTGATAAAATCCGAGTCTTTAGAACAATTCCAGCTGAAGGTACTGTAGTCAGCTTCACATCAATATTAGGGTGTTCCTTCTCAAAATCATCCACTATCTTTTGCAAGGTATCTGCCATCTCGGTCTTCTGGTTAAAAAACTCAATCGTTACCTTGCCATCAGTTGATTGATTGTTCTGACCACAAGCCACGAGGCCTAGTAAACTTGCCCCAGCTACTAAAAGAAAACCTGCTTTCTTATACCATTTCATTGGAATGCCTCCTTGATAAATTTATACGCTTTTATTATAGTCTTTTGAATTTATACTGTCTACTCAAAAAATCTCCTGGTGATAAGGTAACAGTTAAACCTGCATACATGAGCTCTGCACCCGAGTAAACAATGTTTGTCCCTTCCAGCTCATAAAGCCCTTCCACTTCTAAGTCTTTCAGTTTCAAGGTGGTTTCCATTGTTTCCACAACTGACAGGACTCGGACGTAGGTCACAATCGTTTGATTTTCATAGTTAAATTGTACAGCTGCTTCATTGGATTCAGCATCGGGATTGATTAACCTATACTGATTCCCCAACTGGACTACTGGTCGCAATTCTTTATACAAGTTCACCTGATTAGCAATCTCAGCCTTCTCTTCATCTGATAAACTTGTCAAATCAAGCTCATACCCCAGATTTCCCATCATTGCTACATGACCACGAGTTTCCAATGGTGTCATTCGTCCCATCTGATGATTTGGTACTGCTGACACATGAGCCCCCATGGAAATGGTTGGATAGAGATAGGATGAACCGTATTGGATTGGTAAACGTGCAATAGCATCAGTATTATCACTAGCCCAGACTTGTGGGAAATAACGCATCATACCAAGATCATTTCGTCCACCACCACCAGAGCAGGACTCAAAGAGAATATGACTGTGTTTCTCTGTCAGATAAGAAACGAGTTCGTAAAGCCCCAACATATATTGATGAGATTGCATCTGGGTTTCCAGATAAACTGAACCATTCCCCAGATTAGTGATATTGCGGTTCATATCCCATTTGATGTAGTCAATTTTATGATGAGAGAGGAGTTCATCTAAAACATTTTTCAAATATTCTATTACCTGGGGATTGGCAAGATTAAGTACTAATTGATTTCGAGAGTAAATATGATCATATCCTGAAACCTGAATAGCCCAGTCAGGATGTTTACGATACAAGTCGCTATCAACAGAAATCATCTCAGGTTCTAACCAAAGCCCAAACTGCAAACCTCTTTCATGGATCGCTGAAATCAGACTTTCTAGACTTCCACCCAGCTTTTTCTCATTAACAACCCAATCACCTAAAGCACGATTATCATCAAAGCGATTACCAAACCACCCATCATCTAATACAAAAAGTTCTATTCCAACTTTCTTAGCTTCATCAGCTAGTTCTAACAGTTTTTCTCTCTGAAAGTCAAAGTAGGTAGCTTCCCAGTTATTGATAAGAATTGGACGCTCTTTTTTAGAAAATTTACTTGGCATAATATGCTTAAGTACAAAATTCTGACTTTCATGACTAATACCCGTTAATCCCTTATCTGAATAAGTCACAAAAGCTACCGGTGTTTCAAAGTTTTCCTTAGGATCTAACTTCCAAGAAAAATTTTCTGGATTAATCCCAATAGCAACCCGAACTTCATTCAATTGATTCTTTTGGACAAAAGCTTCGAAGTTTCCACTATACATCAGTTGTAGAGCAAACACATTCCCAGCATCCTCTGTAACTCCTTTATCACATAACAGAAGAGCTGGTGTTTGAGCATTCCCAGAAGCACCACGGTTCGAACTAATTGAAAAGATTCCTTGTTCTACCTGTTGATGTCGGACAGTCTTTTCACGAGCATAAGCTCCCTGTAAAGTCACTATTTCGTAAGCTGCAGCAGGAAAATCAGCCATAAAAGAAAAGTCCTTATGAATGACAACTTCCTGATTACTATTATTCTCTAATTTACTGTAGCTAGCAATTGTCGCATCATTATTAAAAGCAGTATAATACAAAGTCAGACTAAGTTGAGCCTTAGGATCTTCTAAAATCAAGGCAAGAGTTTCTGTACCATCCATGCTGTGAGGAGAAGGTAAACCCTGTGGACCATTCTGACCTCTTAAAATCTTTGCTTCTACAAATCGAAAGTCTGTTACTTCAGTTGCATCGTGCTGAACCTGTAAAGTTGGTTTTCTAAAGTCACCCAAACCATGTTGTCCAAAAATCTGACGTTGCGTATCCAAACTAAAGGTTCTATTAGTAGCTATTGGATTAGCAGAAAAAGCATGATCGCGTTCGTAAACACTATTAGCCCCTCTATAGTTCTTAATAGTCTTTCCTAAATGTTTTAATAATAAGAACCCATCCCTATTTTCAATAATCAAACTTAAACCTTTACTCTCAACGTAAAATAGATTATTCTCTATCCGAATTCCCATAAATTGCACCTCATCGATTTCCTGATAAAATTTTAGCAAATAAAAGCGCTTTCTAAAATAGAAAAATGTCTCTAAAGTATGGTAAAATGTTAGGTAGGAGGTGGCCCATGCTCGTTTTTTCAGAATATCAGACTGGAACAATTGATCTTTCTCTTAGCTTCTACGGTTATGAAGAATGCACGCCCAACTACTCTTTTGGCCCAGCTATTCGAGATACCTATGTACTACATTACATTACTAAAGGAAAAGGTCAGTTCCATTATAAGGGGAAAATTGTTGATTTAAAGACAGGAGATTTCTTTTTACTAAAACCAGATGAATTAACATTCTATCAAGCAGATAGCCAGGATCCTTGGGCTTACTACTGGTTGGGGATCTCCGGAGGAAGGGCACCTGACTACTTTGCTCTATCTCAAATTTCTGACCAATCCTATCTAATCCAATCTGAAACTTGTCATACCCAGACAACTGCAAAACTCATCTCAGATATTGTCCGCTTCGCTCAGATTACAAAATCAAATGAATTGGCTCAACTCCACATCATGGGACAACTCCATGAACTGATGTTTCATCTAGGAACGATTGCTCCCAATCAGAAAAAAGAGAATATTTCATCAACCCACCAACTCTATCTTGACTGCAAACGGTTGATAGATAGTCACTACCCGCAATCACTCACCATTCAAGATTTAGCAAAAGAACTATCGGTTCATAGAAGTTACTTAACTAGTGTGTTTAAAGAATTTCATCAACTCTCTCCAAAAGAGTATCTACTTTACGTTCGGATGCATCGTGCACAACAACTTCTGGAACATACTGAAGAATCAATTAAAGTCATTGCGTACTCTGTCGGATTTTCAGACCCACTCCATTTCTCGAAAGCTTACAAGCAATTTTTTCATAAAACACCCAGCCAGACTCGAAAAGAACTCCCTCACCTCTCCCTAGTTAGAAAGGAAAATTAATGAAATCACACCAACAAGTCTACCAAATACTAGCCAGAGAAAACGACTATGTCAGCGGAGAAAAAATTGGCCAAGAACTGAATCTAAGCCGCACATCCATATGGAAAGCAATCCAACGTCTCCAACAAGAAGGACTCATGATAGACAGTATTAAAAATAGAGGTTACAAGCTGATCCAAGGCGATTTGATATTGCCTGATATAATCCAGGAGAAAACCAACTTAAACATTCTCTACAAACCAGAAACAAAATCCACTCAAACAGATGCAAAAGAAGGGATTGAAGCTGGAAACAAAGGAAATACACTCTATCTTTCAACCTGTCAAACAGCAGGTCGTGGCCGCTTTCAGCGCCCCTACTATTCTCCATCTCAGGGTGGGATCTATATGTCCCTGCATATTCAACCCAATCTTCCCTATGAAAAACTCCCATCCTATACTCTCCTTGTAGCTGCTGCAGTCTACAAAGCCATTAAAAATCTAACTATGATAGAAGTAGATATCAAATGGGTAAATGACATCTACTTTAAAAATAAAAAAATAGCAGGTATCCTCACTGAAGCGATGACATCAGTTGAGACAGGCTTGGTTACAGACGTCATTATCGGACTTGGTATAAATTTTTCTATAGCAGACTTCCCAGATGACCTAAAAGAAAAAGCAGGCAGCCTATTTATGCCACCTGCACCAATTAGTCGTAATAAGCTCATCAGCGAAATATGGAATTGTTTCTACAATACGGATTCAGATGAACTACTTTATATCTATAAAGAAAGATCAATCGTTCTTGGAAAAGAAGTTACCTTCCAGCTAGATGGAAAATTGAAAAAGGGTCTTGCAAAAGAAATCTCAGAATCCGGCCAACTTCAAGTCGAACTTGAAGATAAACATACTATCTGGCTAAATAGCGGAGAAATATCACTAACAAGTTGGTAATAAACAAATCCCCCTTTTAACGATTTAGAAGGGGGATTTGCTTACAAAAAAAGAGCCTAACAGCTCTCTTAACTTACGGAGAATGGGGGATTCGAACCCCCGCGCCAGTTACCCGACCTAACGATTTAGCAAACCGTCCTCTTCAGCCTCTTGAGTAATTCTCCTATTAATGGGCACGAGTGGACTCGAACCACCGACCTCACGCTTATCAGGCGTGCGCTCTAACCACCTGAGCTACGCGCCCAAGTTCAAAAACTTGGTATGAACTTTCGTTCAAAGCGGGTGACGAGAATCGAACTCG
>NZ_KV802701.1:0-287 GCF_001810825.1 Streptococcus sp. HMSC076C08
TACTTTTTTACCTTTGTCAAGGACTTTTTTCAGTGAAGTTAATTTTTTCTTTTCTTCACTAATTTAACCACTGCTTCTGTTCGTGCAGTGTGGGGAAACATATCGACCGACTGGATATACTGGAGGTCATAGACTTTTACCAGTTTAACCAAATCTCGAGCCAAGGTCGAAACATTGCAGGATACATAGACCATTTTTTCTGGAACATAGGTTAGAATGGTATCCAACAGCTTATCATCTAAACCTGTACGAGGAGGATCGACTATCAAGGCATCTGCTCGGTAGCC
>NZ_KV802702.1:0-5148 GCF_001810825.1 Streptococcus sp. HMSC076C08
GAGCTAAGCGACTTCCATATCTCACAGGGGGCAACCCCCAACTACTTCCGGCGTTCTAGGGCTTAACTGCTGTGTTCGGCATGGGTACAGGTGTATCTCCTAGGCTATCGTCACTTAACTCTGAGTAATACCTACTCAAAATTGAATATCTATCAAATACCAAGAAAACCTCACACTTCGTATTCTCAGTTACTTTGGATAAGTCCTCGAGCTATTAGTATTAGTCCGCTACATGTGTCGCCACACTTCCACTTCTAACCTATCTACCTGATCATCTCTCAGGGCTCTTACTGATATAAAATCATGGGAAATCTCATCTTGAGGTGGGTTTCACACTTAGATGCTTTCAGCGTTTATCCCTTCCCTACATAGCTACCCAGCGATGCCTTTGGCAAGACAACTGGTACACCAGCGGTAAGTCCACTCTGGTCCTCTCGTACTAGGAGCAGATCCTCTCAAATTTCCTACGCCCGCGACGGATAGGGACCGAACTGTCTCACGACGTTCTGAACCCAGCTCGCGTGCCGCTTTAATGGGCGAACAGCCCAACCCTTGGGACCGACTACAGCCCCAGGATGCGACGAGCCGACATCGAGGTGCCAAACCTCCCCGTCGATGTGAACTCTTGGGGGAGATAAGCCTGTTATCCCCAGGGTAGCTTTTATCCGTTGAGCGATGGCCCTTCCATACGGAACCACCGGATCACTAAGCCCGACTTTCGTCCCTGCTCGAGTTGTAGCTCTCGCAGTCAAGCTCCCTTATACCTTTACACTCTGCGAATGATTTCCAACCATTCTGAGGGAACCTTTGGGCGCCTCCGTTACCTTTTAGGAGGCGACCGCCCCAGTCAAACTGCCCGTCAGACACTGTCTCCGATAGGGATAACCTATCCGGGTTAGAGTGGCCATAACACAAGGGTAGTATCCCAACAACGTCTCCTTCGAAACTGGCGTCCCGATCTCGTAGACTCCTACCTATCCTGTACATGTGGTACAGACACTCAATATCAAACTGCAGTAAAGCTCCATGGGGTCTTTCCGTCCTGTCGCGGGTAACCTGCATCTTCACAGGTACTAAAATTTCACCGAGTCTCTCGTTGAGACAGTGCCCAAATCATTACGCCTTTCGTGCGGGTCGGAACTTACCCGACAAGGAATTTCGCTACCTTAGGACCGTTATAGTTACGGCCGCCGTTTACTGGGGCTTCAATTCATACCTTCGCTTACGCTAAGCACTCCTCTTAACCTTCCAGCACCGGGCAGGCGTCACCCCCTATACATCATCTTACGATTTAGCAGAGAGCTGTGTTTTTGATAAACAGTTGCTTGGGCCTATTCACTGCGGCTGACCTAAAGTCAGCACCCCTTCTCCCGAAGTTACGGGGTCATTTTGCCGAGTTCCTTAACGAGAGTTCTCTCGCTCACCTGAGGCTACTCGCCTCGACTACCTGTGTCGGTTTGCGGTACGGGTAGAGTATGTTTAAACGCTAGAAGCTTTTCTTGGCAGTGTGACGTCACTAACTTCGCTACTAAACTTCGCTCCCCATCACAGCTCAATGTTATAGAACTAAGCATTTAACTCAATTCACACCTCACTGCTTAGACAGACACTTCCATTCGTCTGCTTTAGTTAGCCTACTGCGTCCCTCCATCACTACATACTCTAGTACAGGAATATCAACCTGTTGTCCATCGGATACACCTTTCGGTCTCTCCTTAGGTCCCGACTAACCCAGGGCGGACGAGCCTTCCCCTGGAAACCTTAGTCTTACGGTGGACAGGATTCTCACCTGTCTTTCGCTACTCATACCGGCATTCTCACTTCTATGCGTTCCAGCACTCCTCACGGTATACCTTCTTCACACATAGAACGCTCTCCTACCATACCTATAAAGGTATCCACAGCTTCGGTAAATTGTTTTAGCCCCGGTACATTTTCGGCGCAGGGTCACTCGACTAGTGAGCTATTACGCACTCTTTGAATGAATAGCTGCTTCTAAGCTAACATCCTAGTTGTCTGTGCAACCCCACATCCTTTTCCACTTAACAATTATTTTGGGACCTTAGCTGGTGGTCTGGGCTGTTTCCCTTTCGACTACGGATCTTAGCACTCGCAGTCTGACTGCCGACCATAATTCATTGGCATTCGGAGTTTATCTGAGATTGGTAATCCGGGATGGACCCCTCACCCAAACAGTGCTCTACCTCCAAGAATCTTGATGTCGACGCTAGCCCTAAAGCTATTTCGGAGAGAACCAGCTATCTCCAAGTTCGTTTGGAATTTCTCCGCTACCCACAAGTCATCCAAGCACTTTTCAACGTGCCCTGGTTCGGTCCTCCAGTGCGTCTTACCGCACCTTCAACCTGCTCATGGGTAGGTCACATGGTTTCGGGTCTACGACATGATACTAATGCGCCCTATTCAGACTCGGTTTCCCTGCGGCTCCGTCTCTTCAACTTAACCTCGCATCATATCGTAACTCGCCGGTTCATTCTACAAAAGGCACGCTCTCACCCATTAACGGGCTCGAACTTGTTGTAGGCACACGGTTTCAGGTTCTATTTCACTCCCCTCCCGGGGTGCTTTTCACCTTTCCCTCACGGTACTGGTTCACTATCGGTCACTAGGGAGTATTTAGGGTTGGGAGATGGTCCTCCCAGATTCCGACGGGATTTCACGTGTCCCGCCGTACTCAGGATACTGCTAGGTACAAAGACTATTTTAAATACGAGGCTATTACTCTCTTTGGCTGATCTTCCCAAATCATTCTTCTATAATCTTTGAGTCCACATTGCAGTCCTACAACCCCGAAGAGTAAACTCTTCGGTTTGCCCTCCTGCCGTTTCGCTCGCCGCTACTAAGGCAATCGCTTTTGCTTTCTCTTCCTGCAGCTACTTAGATGTTTCAGTTCACTGCGTCTTCCTCCTCACATCCTTAACAGATGCGGGTAACAGGTAGTACCTGTTGGGTTCCCCCATTCGGAAATCCCTGGATCATCGCTTACTTACAGCTACCCAAGGCATATCGTCGTTTGTCACGTCCTTCTTCGGCTCCTAGTGCCAAGGCATCCACCGTGCGCCCTTATTAACTTAACCTTATTTTTTGACCTTTCAGTCATAAACTCTTATTAATACTACAGCGTTTTCGGTTTATTTTCTTGTTACTATTTGATATAGATATTCAATTTTCAATGTGCATTACTTGGTGATCTCTCACCAATGGAGCCTAGCGGGATCGAACCGCTGACCTCCTGCGTGCAAAGCAGGCGCTCTCCCAGCTGAGCTAAGGCCCCACAAGACCTCTCAAGACTAAACAAGACCAATGTGCAGTTCCTTATCCTTAGAAAGGAGGTGATCCAGCCGCACCTTCCGATACGGCTACCTTGTTACGACTTCACCCCAATCATCTATCCCACCTTAGGCGGCTGGCTCCAAATGGTTACCTCACCGACTTCGGGTGTTACAAACTCTCGTGGTGTGACGGGCGGTGTGTACAAGGCCCGGGAACGTATTCACAGCGGCGTGCTGATCCGCGATTACTAGCGATTCCGACTTCATGTAGGCGAGTTGCAGCCTACAATCCGAACTGAGACTGGCTTTAAGAGATTAGCTTGCCGTCACCGGCTTGCGACTCGTTGTACCAGCCATTGTAGCACGTGTGTAGCCCAGGTCATAAGGGGCATGATGATTTGACGTCATCCCCACCTTCCTCCGGTTTATTACCGGCAGTCTCGCTAGAGTGCCCAACTGAATGATGGCAACTAACAATAGGGGTTGCGCTCGTTGCGGGACTTAACCCAACATCTCACGACACGAGCTGACGACAACCATGCACCACCTGTCACCTCTGTCCCGAAGGAAAACTCTATCTCTAGAGCGGTCAGAGGGATGTCAAGACCTGGTAAGGTTCTTCGCGTTGCTTCGAATTAAACCACATGCTCCACCGCTTGTGCGGGCCCCCGTCAATTCCTTTGAGTTTCAACCTTGCGGTCGTACTCCCCAGGCGGAGTGCTTAATGCGTTAGCTGCGGCACTAAACCCCGGAAAGGGTCTAACACCTAGCACTCATCGTTTACGGCGTGGACTACCAGGGTATCTAATCCTGTTTGCTCCCCACGCTTTCGAGCCTCAGCGTCAGTTACAAGCCAGAGAGCCGCTTTCGCCACCGGTGTTCCTCCATATATCTACGCATTTCACCGCTACACATGGAATTCCACTCTCCCCTCTTGCACTCAAGTTAAACAGTTTCCAAAGCGTACTATGGTTAAGCCACAGCCTTTAACTTCAGACTTATCTAACCGCCTGCGCTCGCTTTACGCCCAATAAATCCGGACAACGCTCGGGACCTACGTATTACCGCGGCTGCTGGCACGTAGTTAGCCGTCCCTTTCTGGTAAGATACCGTCACAGTGTGAACTTTCCACTCTCACACTCGTTCTTCTCTTACAACAGAGCTTTACGATCCGAAAACCTTCTTCACTCACGCGGCGTTGCTCGGTCAGACTTCCGTCCATTGCCGAAGATTCCCTACTGCTGCCTCCCGTAGGAGTCTGGGCCGTGTCTCAGTCCCAGTGTGGCCGATCACCCTCTCAGGTCGGCTATGTATCGTTGCCTTGGTGAGCCGTTACCTCACCAACTAGCTAATACAACGCAGGTCCATCTGGTAGTGATGCAATTGCACCTTTCAAGCAAATGTCATGCGACATCTACTCTTATGCGGTATTAGCTATCGTTTCCAATAGTTATCCCCCGCTACCAGGTAGGTTACCTACGCGTTACTCACCCGTTCGCAACTCATCCAGAGAAGCAAGCTCCTCCTTCAGCGTTCTACTTGCATGTATTAGGCACGCCGCCAGCGTTCGTCCTGAGCCAGGATCAAACTCTCATTAAAAGTTTGAGTTCTCACTCATTTCTGTCACTGACAGATTTATTGTTTTTTCATTGTTCAGTACTATAACCTCAGTTATAGTGCCCTGCACATTGGTTCGTCTTGTTCAGTTTTCAAAGGTCTTTGTCACTCAATCTCTCTCAAGCGACAACTATATTAGTATATCACAGCCATCTGCCTCTGTCAACAGATTTTTTAAACTTTTTTCAAGTTTTTTTAACCGCAATACACCATAGTCCGTACGGGATTCGAACCCGTGTTA
>NZ_KV802703.1:0-761 GCF_001810825.1 Streptococcus sp. HMSC076C08
GGAACACCCTGAGGACCTGTGCTGGTTGCGCCAGTTCCTGTTGGTGTTACCTTGGTCACTGTTGGGGTATAAGTCGCAGTGACTGGGGTACCGTTCTTATCAACTCGTTTAACTGTTACTGGATCTGGAGTTCCGAAGTATTTCTTATCCGGCGTAAAGGTAATAGATCCATCTAGGTTAATGGTATACACACCCACACCTGGAACTGTTTTCGTGGACTGTCCATCTTCGAAAGTCATTGGTTTCGTATCATCAATTGGAACCAGTGGATTGCCTTCTGTGAAGGTTGGGGTACCTTTTTGCGGTTGACCTTGGATACCTATGCTGGTTGCGTTAGTGCTGGTTGGAACTACTTCTTTCACCACCGCTTGGTACTTGACAGTAACAGGAGTTCCGTTAGCATCCACTCGAGTCAATTCAAGTTCTGGTGTTTCACCCTTGAACTGCTTGTCCGGAGTGAAGGTCACTTTGCCTTCTGCGTCCACTTCAAACTTACCGACATTTGGCACTTCTTTCACAGCTGTACCATTGTCAAATAGTGGAGTTGAGGCAGCTGGGAATGGAACTGAGTCATGGCCTGGAGTGAAGGTCACTTTACCTTCTTGGACCTGACCTTGCAGACCTTCTGTCTTATCACCTGAACCAGTTGGTGTTACCTTAGTGAACTCTGGACTGTAAGTCGCAGTCACTGGAGTTCCGTTCTTATCTAAACGTTTCACTGTAACTGGGTCTGGTTTTCCAACAAACTGTTTATCTGGAGT
>NZ_KV802703.1:861-1507 GCF_001810825.1 Streptococcus sp. HMSC076C08
CTCTTTGCTTCCATCTTCGAAGGTTGGCTCTACTGTTTCATCAATTGGAACCAGTGGATCGCCACCTTGGAAAGTTGGAGTACCAGTTTGTGGAAGTCCTTGAGGACCTGTACTTGTTGCACCGGTTCCAGTTGGAGTCACTTTCGTAAACTCTGGACTGTAGGATGCAGTAACTGGGGTGCCATTCTTATCTACGCGTTTGACTGTGACTGGATCTGGTTTGCCTACAAACTGCTTATCTGGAGTGAAGGTCACACTTCCATCTGGCGCAATTGTGTAAGTTCCTTGACCTGGAATAGACTTCTCTTTGCTTCCATCTTCGAAGGTTGGCTCAACTGTTTCATCAATTGGAACCAGTGGGTCGCCACCTTGGAGGGTTGGTGTACCTGTTTGCGGAACACCTTGAGGGCCTGTGCTGGTTGCGCCGGTTCCTGTTGGTGTTACCTTGGTTACTGTTGGGGTATAAGTCGCAGTCACTGGAGTGCCATTCTTATCTACCCGTCTAACCGTTACTGGAGCTGGAGTTCCAACATACTTCTTGTCTGGAGTGAAGGTAATAGAGCCATCTGGATTGATGCTGTATTCACCTACACCTGGAACTGTTTTTGTTGACTGACCATCTTCGAAAGTCATTGGTTTCGTATCA
>NZ_KV802703.1:1607-17689 GCF_001810825.1 Streptococcus sp. HMSC076C08
TTCCGTTGGCATCCACACGAGTCAATTCAACCTCTGGTGTTTCACCCTTGAACTGTTTATCTGGTGTGAAGGTCACCTTACCGTCTGCATCCACTTCGAACTTACCGACATTTGGCACTTTTTTCACAGTTGTACCATTGTCAAATAGTGGAGTCGAATCAGCTGGGAATGGAACAGAGTCATGACCTGGAGTGAAAGTCACTTTACCTTCTTGGACTTGACCTTGAAGGCCTTCTGTCTTATCACCTGTACCAGTCGGTGTTACTTTCGTAAACTCTGGACTGTAGGTTGCAGTGACTGGGGTGCCATTCTTATCTACACGTTTGACTGTGACTGGATCTGGGTTTCCTACAAACTGTTTATCTGGAGTGAAGGTCACACTTCCGTCTGGCGCAATTGTGTAGGTTCCTTGACCTGGAATAGACTTCTCTTTGCTTCCATCTTCGAAGGTTGGCTCAACTGTTTCATCGATTGGAACCAGTGGATCGCCGCCTTGGAAGCTTGGGGTACCAGTTTGTGGAACACCTTGAGGGCCTGTGCTCGTTGCGTTAGTTCCTGTAGGTGTCACTTTAGTCACTGTTGGTTTATAATGTGCTCGGTAAGGAACACCGTTAGAATCATTTACTTGGACAGTAACTGGGTCTGGAGTACCGACAAAATTTTTGTTAGGTTTGAAAGTGACTTGACCAGTGTTAGGGTCTAACTCATAAGTTCCAACTGACTGACCATTGGATGTAGCAGGAACTGAGTTACCAATAATAGGTTGGCCGTTAGCATCCACAAAGGTCGCAGGGCGTGAAGCATCTGGAGTCACTGGCGTTTTATCTGGATCGCCATCATTAAAGATTAGATTTTTGTTTTGTTCTTGACCTTGAACACCAGTTGATTCATATGTTGGTATCTTTCGAACAGTAGGAATGTATCGACCATCCATATTGTTCAAAATGTCATTCTTATTTGGATTTGATGCATCAGTTGATTGCCAGTTAGTTGATGAACCGTTTGAGTCTGTACGACGAATATTAATCCCTTCAGCAGTTCCTGTGAAGTCTGCATTTGGTGTGAACGCTACATCGATATCATCTCCATTAGTAGTCACTACATAGGTTCCTTCCGGACGCACATAAGTATTGCCGTTTGTTGGAGTCAAGACATTTCCTTGATTATCCAAAATCTGTGGCGCTTGGCTACTCATGCTAGCATTAGTTACAAAGTCTGAACGATCTGGTCCTTTAGGTGTGAAGTGAACTGTAGCATTTTGTGTTTCACCTTGAAGACCTGTTGTTTCTTTCTTTTCACCTTGAGGTGGATAAGTACGACGAACCAACATGTCCTCTACTTCACCACTAAATGCCATCCCGGTAGGCTTCTCAATATCACCTGCATTAGTCGCAATACGCACACGCATTCCAAGTTGGTCAACTAAGCCACCACTAAGACTCGGAATTGCATTAAATGTTAAAGTGTGATCTCCATTAGCAGTTATTTCTTTAACTACACTGCCTTCATTATCATCAAATTTCCCATTATTATTGAAGTCCACCCATGCTTTGACATATGCTTTAGCATTACCATTTGGATTAGCCTTAATCTTAAGGGTATAAGTGCCATTCTTAGCTTTGTTTAAATCCAAAAGGTCGTTAGTATTGTTATATTGATCAGCAGTTAGCAATTGCTGCGGACCTTCATCTGAAACATCCTCACGATCATCAGAAGTCCAATCATTTTTAGAATCCACATCGATATCTGCTTCTGTAGAACCTAAGTAAGGTTGCTTTATTTGAACATTTGTTATCGAATCGCGTGTAGAGATAGTATGGTGAGCTTCACCGTAACTTTCTGGCGCATCACCACCATCAACTACCAAGAATCCCATCATAAGTGCCTGTTGCCCTGCGGTCGCAACATAAAAACCTACCTCAGAAGCCCCACGGGTCATTACAACTGGCACTGCTTTACTTGCTGAAACTATTGGTCCAAATACTTGACTACCTAGACCACCTGTAACTGTATCAGGACTCAAAAACTTATTCCAATCGACAGTCTTATCTTTTAGGATGAGTAGACCACCTCTTGTTGTCTTGTCAGCCTGCTTAACAAGTTCTTCAGTCGTAACAGTGTAAGGACCTTTTGCACGAGGACCTTTCATCCATTCTCCTACGTATTCCCAACCTTCACCGTTAGTGGTAAAAATACCATATTCACCAGGGTTAGCATCTTCTCCATCAGCCATAACAACTGCTGGTTTTACTTTTTTTCCACGATAAGTGGCTTCTATTTTAAATTTAACCCCCCAGTTTACACCATCAACTGGTACGATAATTTGTGTTTTATGGCCTTGTGTATCAAAACCTTGTCCCCCAATAGTACTCCATTTATCTTGAGGTTGACCTGATACAGGAGGTGGAGTTTTTCCATAATCTTTCCAACTTTTTAAATAACTGTTTGTTGCATTTGGATCATAAGTTCCAGCAGATGAAGTTCCTTCCACACGCTTTTTATAAATTTCAGTAGCGTGGAATGGTTTAAGCTCAGTAACTGTCAAGGTAACTACATAACCAGGTGAAATTTCTTTCGTATAAGTAGTTCCAATCTTAAACCCTCCCTGAGGATCTAAGTTTTTCAAGCTTGCTGTATCAGAGAAATCAATCCAGTTAATTTGTTTTGCTAATTGTGTACTTTCTTTCTTCTCTGATTCAGACAATTCTGGTTTAGATGTACGTGGTACAGGAGTCGCATCGTCCGCACCTGCATAACTAGCTGGTGCAACTGAAGTCGCCTGGGTATCACGACGAACTCTACGAGAACGTGTAGATTGTTCAGTAACACTAGACGTCTCAGTAGGTTCAGCAATTATTGGAGCAACTGCAGTTTCTGGTTTAGCACTCTCTGTAGATTTATCTTCTGGAGAAGTAACTGGTTTCTCAACAGGAGACTGTGATGTTTCAGAGATAACCGATTTGTCATTGTTCTTTTTATCAGCAGGCTCTGTTCCAGAATTTGAAGTTGCTGTTTCTTTAGTTGGTTGAGAGGATTCTACTACAGATGGTGTTTCAGACTTTTCCGATGTTTTAGAATCTGTAGGTGATATAGAAGTCCCCGTTGTTTTATCAAGGTTTGTTTTAGCTACCTCGTTTAAAGAGTTTGTCACACTCGTCTCATCAGCACTAACTTGAGAAGTTGCTCCCAAAAGGACAAAAGTAGACAAGAGCACAGAACAAACACCTACATTTAGTTTTCGAATAGAAAACTTATGAAGGCGTGGATTAAATAAATCTTTCCCCATTATAATCTCCTTAATTATAATTTTATAACTCAGAACATTATACAACTTTTTTTATAGCTTCGCTACTAAGTAAACTTAAAAAATTTTAGTTATTATTTAAATTATAAAAGAAAAAAACTACGTATACTTAACTTCAATTATTATCTTGTTATATTTTTTTCCTGCATTAAAATTTATATAATTTCTTTATTCAAATATTTTATAGTTTAAACCAAAATTATCAAAATTTCACTTCTAGCTTATAAGAATCAAAAAACCACTCACTCCAAAGAGCAAGTGGTTCGTGTAATTTTTATTTTTCAAGTAAGCTGAGCGCTTCTGCATCAGCGATAATAGTCACGTCAGGGTGGTTTTGTAGGCTACTTGCTGGTAGACTTTCAGTCACTGGACCAGACACTGTTCCAGCAATGGCTTCTGCTTTAGACTCACCGTAAGCAAAGAGAATAATTGACTTGGCATCCAAGATGTTTTTAATTCCCATTGAAATGGCTTGGGTTGGGACGTCTTCAATCTTGTCAAAGAAGCGAGCATTGGCTTCGATAGTAGACTGGTCAAGTTCTACTAGATGCGTTTGACTGTCAAATGGAGTGCCAGGCTCATTAAAGCCGATATGTCCATTGCGACCAATCCCCAAGATTTGCAAATCAACAGGATGGTCAGCTAAAATTTGATTGTAGCGTTCTACTTCTTCTTCAGCATTATCCTTAACACCACGTGGCAAGAAACTTTCTTTAAATGGTTTTTGGTTAAACAGGTTTTCTTGCATGAAGTAACGGTAAGATTGTGGATTGTCCCCATCAAGCCCTACATACTCATCAAGGTTCACACTGGTTAGATTTGAAAAATCAAGGTCACTCTCAACGATTTCTTTGTAAAACTCAAGTGGACTACTTCCTGTCGCAAGTCCCAATGTTTGAGCGCCATTGGCTAATTTTTCCTTCAAAATCTCAAAAGCAACTTTTCCACCTTCGACTTGGTTTTCAACTTTAATAACTTTCATCTTTTCATCCTCCATTTTAATCTATATTTATTATATGGTATAGACCAATTTTTGTCAAGTGAAAACGATTTAATTTCTAAAAAAAGAGCGTATAAACTTGAAACATGTTATAATGGATAAGATTAGAACTTAGAAAGAATGAAGAGATATATGAATACAGCTGATTTTGATTTCCACTTACCTGAGGAATTGATTGCCCAAACGCCCCTTGAAAAACGAGATTCCTCCAAACTCCTTATCGTTAATCGCGAGACGGGAGAAATGCAGGATAAACACTTCCACTCCATTATCGACATGCTGGAACCTGGTGATGCCCTTGTCATGAACGACACCCGTGTTCTCCCTGCCCGCCTTTATGGTCAAAAAGAGGAGACCGGAGGGCACGTGGAGCTTCTCCTGCTCAAAAATACTGCCGGTGATGAGTGGGAAGTCCTCGCTAAACCTGCCAAACGCCTCAAGGTCGGTACTCGTGTCAGCTTTGGTGATGGTCGCCTCAGCGCTGTCGTTACGAAAGAGTTGACCCACGGGGGCCGCATTGTCCGCTTTGAATACCAAGGAATTTTCCTAGAAGTTTTGGAAAGTCTGGGAGAAATGCCTCTGCCACCTTATATCCATGAAAAATTGGATGACCGTGAACGCTATCAAACCGTTTACGCCAAGGAAAGTGGCTCTGCTGCTGCACCGACTGCTGGATTGCACTTCACCAAAGAGCTACTGGCAGAAATCCAAGCCAAGGGTGTCCATCTGGTCTATTTGACTCTCCATGTCGGACTCGGAACCTTTAGACCTGTTTCTGTGGATAATCTAGACGAACACGAAATGCACTCAGAATTCTATCAGCTTTCTGAGGATGCGGCTGCCACCCTTCGATCTGTCAAAGAAAATGGTGGTCGTGTCATCGCTGTCGGAACTACTTCTATCCGTACACTGGAAACCATCGGTTCCAAGTTTGATGGGCAAATCCAAGCAGATTCTGGCTGGACCAATATCTTTATCAAACCTGGTTACGAATGGAAGGTTGTGGATGCTTTTTCAACCAACTTCCACCTACCCAAGTCAACTCTTGTCATGCTAGTTTCTGCCTTTGCAGGTCGTGACTTAGTCCTAGATGCCTATAACCATGCCATCCAAGAACGCTACCGTTTCTTCAGTTTTGGTGATGCCATGTTTATCTATTAAGAAAATCCCTATTAGGAAACCTAATAGGGATTTTTCTAATTATTCCATACCAAACTTTGGATCTTTCAAACTTTGAACACTGGCATTGATAACTGCTCCGATAATCAAAATCTTTGCAATGAGAATAAACCAGAACATCATGACTACCACAATAATGGAACTGAAAAATCGGACATCAACCAGATGATTGACATAACTATTGACGTAGACAGAAAAGATGTTCAATAAAAAGATAAGAGTTAGCAAGACAAAGACACTTCCTGGTAAAACATAGCGGATTCGTGGTGCTTTTACTTTTGGAAGGAAGTAATAAATCATAACCAGAATGGCAAAGATCAAGGCATAGACCAGAGGGCCTGTAAAGTCTTGCAGGTAGGAAAATAGCGGACTGTCAGGTTGCCAGTAAGTTTTGAGGAGGTTGAGCAACATACGACCAAACATACTCAAAAACAAGGCTAAGGCAAAAAGAATCTGCAAGCCAAAACTAACAAGTAGACTCATCAACTGATGGGAGATAATTCCTCGACTCTTGGTCACCCCATAGGCTTTGTTAAAAGCTTTTTGGAGGAAATCCATTGATTTCGAAAAGGTCCAGAGGGCAGATAAAACGGCAAAACTCAGCAAACCAGTTGATGGTTGAGTCAGAACTTCTCGTACAATCTTGGCAACCACATCATACACCGTATCAGGCAAGAATTCCTTGATTGTCAGTAAGAAATTTGAGACTGGAATCTGAAAATAAGGCAAAATATTGACCATTATCATTAGCAAAGGAAAGATTGAAATCAACCAATAGTAGGCAACCGCAACACTGGTCAACTCACTATCAGATGCTTGATAATAATGCAAAAAAGCTTTCAATAAGGGCCTGTCCATCAGCTCTTTCCACCACTTTTTCATGTTCCATCCTCCGTCATTTTCTTCATCATCTAAGTTCTTCTGATTAAATCTAGCATATCATAAGGTAAAGTATTTGCGGCCTCTTTCAGAGAATAATTCTCTAAATTATTCACATTTTGGCGTAGTTTTTTGGCATACTTGGCTGTTATCAGTTTAGCTTCTTCGTATTCAAAGATTGCCTTACGTTCGAGATAGTAGCCTCGTAGCATTTCATCAATATTGTTTGGCTTGATGCGATTGATAACCCGCTCAACAAAGGCACCACTTCCGATAATGGCCGTCTCGCGTAGACGAGATTCTTGCATAAAACTAATCAGAGAACTCTTGTAAACCCCTTTTAGGTTTTCCAAACTCTCGATAATCAACTCTGTATTTTCCAAATACAACTCTGAAATCTGATCATAGTCAACTGCTAGTAGTTTACGAGATTCTTCATTTATCCAACTACGGAAAGTTTTGCCAAAGGTAAACATTTCATGGAGTAGAAAGCGCAGTATCCGTAAGGAAACTAGGAAGTAATAAGTCACTCTAGAAGCGAAATTCCGATTGATACTCTGCTCCATGTTTTTTAGGTAACGTTGGTAAACTCGATAGCCACGCTCGCTGATTCTATTTTCTTCATAGGCTTGCTCCAAACCGTCACTCTCAATACTCAAGATAAGAAGCTTGAGGGACTCCCAGTCCTCTTGGACTCTCTTATTTTCCAGACTAAGGATGAGGTTTTCAATCCGACCATGGTAATTATCAATAGCTGCATAAAGAGGAAGTTTGTTCTTGTGATGGTCCAGTTCTTTTTCTAATTCTGCAGCTACATCATTCAGAATCGCAATATGCATCAAATGATCCTTGCTTTCCTCTTGTTCTTCAGATAAGTGAGGGAGGACCAATAAACCTGTTAGAAAGCTCAATAGTGTAACGCCTGCTACAAGGAAGAGTAAGAGAGGGTATTCCTGCTCCAAATGACTTGGTATGAGGAGAATGGTCGCGATAGATACTGTCCCTTTGACACCAGAGAAGGTCAAAAGAAGCATATCTTTCATGTACTTATGAATTTTTTTCTTAAGTCGACGCGTCCTCACAAAGTAAAAACCAGCAATCATGACAAAGCGGATCGCAAAAAGCAAGAATGTCAGAACGACAACTGAAATCAGTAAAAGAAGGGGATTGTAGAGAGAATTAGACAAAATCGGCTCTGCTATCAACTCTAATTCCATTCCCAAGAGAACAAAGACTGATCCATTTAGCATAAAGGTCACGGTGTGCCAGACGGTCTCCGTCACGGTGTCTACCTGAGCCTCAAGGAGCGTAATTTTCTTAAAGCGACTGGCCTTCAAAATACCTGCAACCACTACTGCGATAATCCCTGAAACATGAAACTCTTCTGCAATGAAAAAGGTCATGAGTGGCAAACTTAGCTCTAGCAATAGTTCACTGGCTATATCTATCGCTCGTACACTCAGCAAAAAGCTATGCAAGAAACGATTGACCATAGCCGTCACAAAACCGACTACAAAACCACCAAAGATAGAAAGTGCTAGGGAAGTTCCTGCTTGGCTGAATGAAAACGTTCCTGTTGTCCAAGCAGCAAGAGCCATCTGAAAGGCAACCAAACCAGAAGCATCATTTAAGAGTCCTTCCCCTTTTAGGATATTAGAAACCCGTTTGGGAAAACGAAAACGTTCAGAAAGAGATGCAAAGGCAACCAAATCTGTTGGCCCAAGTGCCGCTCCAACTGCTAAACAGGCCGCCAAAGGAAGAGTCATCCAAAGGAAGTGAGCCATGCCCCCCAAGCTTAAGGTCGAGATAAAAATCACAGGAAAGATCAGAAAGACGACAATCCGCCAATGCTTCAAAATGGACGTAATATCCGCTTCTTCTGCCTCCCGGAAAAGTAAGGGACCAATAACCATGGCTAGAAACAGCTCTGTATTGAGATGAAAGTCCGCATCGGGAACAAATAAACCAATCCCAATCCCCAAAAGAATTTGTACAAGAGGAAGGGGCAAAAAAGGGAGAAGTTTATTGGTCGTGGTTGAAATGATTAAGACAAATAAAAATAGAATCAAGTAAATGAGTAATTCCACACAATTCCTCCTTAATCTTTTTTACAACAAGATTCAAAAATCTCCTTTTGCTCTTGGATTTTCTGATCAATCTTAGAACAGTCTTTGTGCTCAATTTTTTTCTGGCATCGTTCCATTTCAAGAGCCACTAATTTTTTCTTAATTTTAAGCATTTTCTTGCTCATATGTGCTTCGTCGAGCACCCCGACTGCTCGCTCGTGATGCGTTGACTCGACAAAATTTTGGCGCATTGCCTCAAGCTTCTCACGAAGGTATTGTTTATCCATGTCTATACCTTTCTAATTTTTCAATCATAACTAAAAACGGTGGATTATTAACTTGGTTGAGAGTCCGATAAATGGCAGCTGTATACTCTTGTTGGTTCAACTGGCTAACAAACTCCAATACAGCATCCCTCTCGGTGTCTCCTCCTTCATGACCATAGTAGATCATGATAGCAATCCGCCCCCCTTTGACAAGCAAATGACACAGCTTTTCTAATGCTTCGATAGTAGTCTGAGGTTGGGTGATGACGGATTTGTCAGCAGAAGGCAGATAACCCAGATTAAAAATCCCTGCCTTAGCTTCTGTCACAAACTGGTCTAGTGTCTCATGACCTTGCAAGATTAACTGGGCATTTGTCATACCTGCCTGATCCAAACGCTCTTGGGTTTTCTCCAAAGCCTGCTCCTGGATATCAAAGGCATAGACTTTCTTAGCTAGCTTGGCTAGAAAAAGGGTATCATGGCCATTACCCATGGTCGCATCCACAACAATATCCTCTTTTGTCACGACTTCCGCTAAAAAATCATGTGCCATCTCAAGTGGTCTTTTCATTTTAAAACTCCTGTTTTACAGCCTTGCATCCTTGCACACTTCCACGACGTCGCATCTCAGTTTCAATAGCATTTAGCACTTCCCATTTATTGAGGCTCCACATAGGACCAATCAGCATATCTCTAGGTGCATCTCCTGTAATTCGATGGATGACGATATGCTTAGGAATGATTTCTAGTTGGTCACAAATGACCTTGACATACTCATCCTGACTCATCAGTTGCAAGCGTCCTTCGTGGTAATCTCGCTGCATCCGTGTATTGGTCATGAGGTGAAGCAAGTGCAGTTTAATTCCTTGAATATCATTATCCGTGACGCAGCGGCGGACATTTTCAATCATCATCTCATGAGTCTCACCAGGCAAACCATTGATCAAATGGGAAACAATCTCAATCTTAGGATATTTCCTCAAGCGTTTGACCGTTTCCACATACAATTCATAAGAATGGGCACGGTTAATCAGCTCAGATGTTGCTTCAAAGGTTGTCTGTAAGCCCAATTCTACCGTCACATGCATGCGTTCCGACAACTCAGCCAAATATTCGATGGTTTCATCGGGTAAACAGTCTGGCCGTGTTCCGATATTGATTCCTACTACACCTGGCTCGTTGATAGCCTGCTCATAACGTTCCCGAATCACTTCCACCTTTTCATGGGTGTTGGTAAAGTTTTGGAAATAAACTAGATACTTTTTAACATCTGGCCATTTGCGGTGCATAAAGTCAATTTCCTTATAAAATTGCTCACGGATAGGGGCATCCGGTGCCACAATGGCATCTCCAGAACCTGAAACCGTACAAAAAGTACAACCACCATGAGCTACAGTTCCATCACGATTTGGACAGTCAAATCCCGCATCAATAGGAACTTTGAAAGTCTTTTCTCCAAAAAGTTTTCGATAATAATCATTCAAGGTATTATAAGATTTCATAACTTTCATTATAACAAAAAACACCTACAATCTCAAAAGCCTGACTTTCCTACAAATTCCCTTGTTTCTCATTTCCTTTAGCGTTTTTTTATGATACAATATGGGTATGATTTTAATGAAAATAGCATCTATTTTATTATTGATATTAACCTTGGTGGTTTGCTTTATTGTCACCAAGCTTTTTGGACTTAGGAAAATAGGATTTAATTTCGCGGATCTAGCTTTTCCACTGTTGGTATTTGAGTACTATCTGATTACTGCTAAAGCCTTTACCCACAACTTTCTACCGCGACTTGGTGTCGCACTTTCTCTCCTAGCAATCCTCCTTGTAGTCTTTTTCCTTGTCAAAAAACGAAGTTTTTATTACCCTAAATTCATCAAATTCTTCTGGAGAGCCGGTTTTCTCCTTACCTTAATCATCTACATTGCTATGGTTGTCGAATTGATGATGCTCCCATAAAAAACATTCCCTCAGACAGCTGTCTAAGGGAATGTTTTTATCTTCATACCTTGTTTTCTAAGCTCTACCAAGATACTTTATCTTATTTCCTAAATGTCAAGGCGTAGAATTTGCCATCCCAAAGAAGTTTCATTTCATTTTCCTTAACTTCGCTTGGAACAGCATTCTCAATTTCACTCAAATCAACAGTAGCATCTTTAAAATAATCCTTACTAAAATGATTTTTCTTATATTGCTGATCCACATAGTCAGCCGTCTCATCTGCAATTAAAAGCTTGGTTCCTGGCTTCGCCACTCGTAGCATTTCCTGCATAGCCTTGGCCTTATCATTGAAAAAATTGATTCCGCCAATATGGTAGACAATGTCAAAACTATTATCCGCAAAGGGTAGATCCTCCGCGCAAGCATGGAAAAGTTGCAAATTAGTCTTTTTAGCGCAAGATTTCTGGCATTTTTCTAGCATACTGATAGAAATATCTACCCCTACAAAGTCTAAACTTTTCAGGTCGATTGTCTCAGGAATATAACGTAGGTCTTGACCAGTCCCGATAGAGACATAAAGAACAGATAAATTATCCTTCCATTCTATTTCCTCCATCAGATCCTTTCTCAACTTATCAATTGCCTTGCCGTGGAGAAGTGGTCCTATCCATTTCTCACTCATATCATACCAGCGAGCCATACGGTTGTACATGGTCATGTATTTAGCATTATCTCCAGATAAATAATCTGGATTAAGAGACAGATAGATAGCCCCATCTTTTTGAAAATTTTCCACCTCCAAACCTGACTTCAATTTATCTTGTAATCTTGTTTCAATCATATGTAACATCTCCTTTTCTATTTGTCACCTATTATAGTGGAATTCATCGCAAAAACAATAGCTTTTTAGTAAGTGGCAACTATCCACTTGTATCTGGTAGTAGAACCAGGGTTAGTTACAAAAAAAACAAGTGCCAATTTCCATTGACACTTGTTTCCACTTTTAAACTGTGTTGCAAAATTTCGTGAAAGATACCGTTTAAAAAACTTAATCTTCTTTTTTGCGTCTTGCCAAGAATCCTGTTCCCAATCCAAGAAGGGCGATTCCAGCTACTAGAGTCGCTTGGTTAGACTCGCTTCCTGTATTAGGTAATTCCCCACCCTTTTTAGGCTTACCTGGTTCATTTGGTTTGCCAGGTGTTGGTTTTTCAGGAGTATGCGTATTTGTAATGTTGTAACCTTCTACTGAAGCTGTATAACCATCTGGAACATTCACTTCTTCAACAGTGTAGGCAATCTCCTTACCTTCTTGATAACGATCAAGACCTGTGAACTCATAAGTCCAGCCACTTGTTTCTGACACTGTAGCTGTCTGACCAGTTTCCTTGCCATCTGCAAGAAGTTTTACGGTGATAGATGCTGGACGGATGCCATCTTTGTTATCTTCATCTTTCCAGATCTTATGACCTTTTACAGCTGTTTTTTCTGGAGTATGTTCGTTGGTAATGGTGTACTTGCCATCCTTGTCTGTAGTGATGGTTGCTTTGTATTCTGTCATAGCAGTTTCTTTGACAGTGTACTTGATTTCCTTACCATTCTCATACTTAGGAAGTTTTTTAGATTCGAACTTCCAGCCAGTTTTTTCTGAAACTTCAATTTCTTGAACAACCTTGTCGCCGTTAAGAATTTGAACTTTCACAGATGTTGTACGTTTACCGTCTTGGTTGTTGTTATCTTTCCACACCTTAGTTCCTGAAAGAACAATTGTTTCTGGGTTATAGGTGTTTGTCACTACTTGACCAGTCACAGAGGCTTCGTAACCAGCTGGTACATCCACTTCCTTGATAGAATAGGTGATTTCTTTTCCAGCTTCGTATTGTGGAAGATTGGTGAAGGATGCTACCCAAGTGTTATCATCAGTCTTTTCCTTAGCTGTTAAGGTCAATTTCTTACCTTCAACGGCTACTGGATCAGCATTTCCTACTTTTTTATAAAGTTGAACCGTTACGGACTCAGGACGCTTGCCGTCTTGGTTGTTCGCATCGTTCCATACTTTTGTTACCTTGTAGTCAATTTCTTTAGGAGCATATTTGTTTGTGATGGTAAAGTCTGTAATAGTCGCTTCGTATTCTGCTACGGCTTCTTCTGTTACAGTGTATTTAATTTCTTTACCAGCTTTATATTTTGCTAATTTTTCGAATGTAGCAGTCCAAGTTCCGTCTGCGGCTGCTTGAACCTCTTTCGATGCTACTTTCTCACCGTCTGCTAAAAGATTGATTGTAATCTTAGTCGGACGTTTGCCGTCTTGGTTATTAGCGTCATCCCAGTTCTTAGTTGCTTTTACATCAACTGTTTCTGGTGAATAGCTATTTGTGATAGTGAATCCTGATGCAGCATCACCAGTAATTTCAGAAGTATAACCAGCAACAGTTACTTCTACTACCGTGTACTGGATAGGTGTGCCGCCTTTATCAGCATCAAGGTCTTTGAAGCTTCCAGCCCAACCATTTGCTTCAGTCAATTCAAGTGTTTTACCAGTATCTTGACCATCTGCAAGCAATTTAACTGTGACAGAAGTTGGACGTTTTCCGTCTTGGTTGTTCTCGTCCTTCCATACTTTCTTCACAGGAACTTCCGTTTTTGCTGGAGTGTAAGTATTCTCAAAAGCTTTTTCATCATCGTAAGAAACAGTTGCTTCAAGTGCACCTTTGCCCTTATCTACTACAGTAACTGTAGCCGTGATAGTTTTAGTGTCGTACTTGATGCTTGTATCACTGCCAGCTTTTTCAGCAATTTTAAAGGTATAAGTCCCTGCTTTGTCGAATTCCAATTCTGAGAAAGCAATGTTTCCGTCTTTGTCATTCTTCACAGTTTCTTTCACCTTACCATCTTGGTCTGTTAAAGTGAATTCAAACTCTTCAGCCTTCAACTCACGACCTGTAAGTTTTTTATTAGCTTTAATCTTGGCTTTAGCTTTGCTACGTTTATTTGTAACTGTTTTGATAGCTCCATCTTGTCCAACAGTCATCTCAAATGGAGTAGGATTTAACTCATATCCCTCAGGAGCCTCAATTTCGGTTACCGTAAAGTTCCCTTTCTTGATATCACTCTCTGAGTAAATAGATGACTCAGCAATTCCGTCATCATTTGTCGTTACAATTTCCTCTTTAGCCGTAGCTCCTGCTGGAGGAGTAATCTTGAATTTTGCTCCTTTTAGACGGTCATGAGTCAGCTCGTCGACCTTGTAAAGAATGATACGGTAACCAGTTTCTAACTGAATTGTACCACCAGAAGCAACGACTGAGTTTCCGATTTGCTTAACGACTGTCTTATTACTATAGTCGTCATATGTTAAAATCTGGTCATCACCCTTCATTTCAGCATTGTTTTGGACTTGCGTGCCATCAGCTGGAGCACTTGTTTTATAATTAATTCGAAATGCTGCTGGTTTACCGTTCTTCGCAAGAATTGAAGATGCATTGTTAATTGTTAAAGTAAATTCTGTGTAAGAATCATTCCATTTTACTTGGTAATCCTTACCAGCTTCTAAGACAACCTCATCTTTAAAGTAATAATATTGATCATACCAACCTGCTGTGACACTAAATGTTTCAGGAATCATCTGCATTGGCGAAGCATTTGGATCTACCCAGTCATGAATTTCAATTTTATTATAGGCTGCTTGTTTCGGATTAACACGAACATACCAGCTGTGTAAGTATTTTCCACTCTTATTTAGAGCCTTGGATGTCCAATCCTCTTTGTAAATCAAACCATGATATTTATTGAAATTAGCTCGACCAATTCCTTCAGAATAATCAGCCGTATCACCTTTTTTAACCTTGATTTGATGGGTGATTTCATTTATGGTTTCCGTCTTATCAAAACGAAGCGTTTCATTGCTTAATTCATTTTTAGAACTAAAACCAACAAAGAAATTTCCTTTAACGTTTTGGACTTGATAGCCACCTTTTTTCTCAAGATAGGTTTTCAAATTCTTTAATGTAATAGTTGCCTTACCACCATTATTATCCCCGTTTGATACAATTTGAGTTTCTCCGATAACGAGATCTGTTTCCCTATCTTTTAAATCAAAAGTTTCATTTCTAACAGTTAAAGGGCTCGGAACAGTAAAGGTAAAGGTATCACCGTCCTCTAATTTACCATCATAGGCGCTCAAATCGTAATCAACAGTGAATTTATAATTTGAGTAGTTATGATGTTCAGGAGAAAGTGTATAAACACCATTCGCATCTGGTTTTATAAACTTACCATTATCAACCTCCCAAATTCCAATATTACTGATAACGTTCTTCAGTTCCTTTGCTTGAACTGAATTTGGAGCAAAGATTATCCCTAGCAAACAGGCCAGAGAAGTTAGGATGGGTAACCAGAATTTCTTGTTCTTCATAATCTTCCTTTCTAAATTACCGAAAACATTAAACCGACAAACTATGATTATAAAATCTCAACACTCATCTCCTTTCGAATTCGTTGAAATCCATGAGGGTTATTGAATAAGTTGCATCATATTAACATATATCATAACTATATATAAGTGCAATATTTATCATATTTGTTCTATTTTTAATATAGAAACCTCCTTCAATTTCATTATAAAACAAAATTAACTTTTTTTGTAATATTATGAGGTTATTGCCTTTTGAAAATATTGACACAGTGTAAAATTACTGCCATAAAAACTAATTCTTTCATCAGACTGAAGTTTCTTTAAGTATAGTGTACACATACGAACAACTTCTCTTTTAAACAAACAGAAAGAAACATTGCACAAAATATTCCATTTATTTATAAGTTTGATACGCCTTAATAATTATCCAAACTATTTTATATAAGTAAAAATCAGAAGAAATCTAGCAATAGTCATATCCTATCCTGATAAATAGTTTAATTTAGCATATTTCATTATTCTGAACCATAAAAAAAGACCAGGGGTTATCCCTGATCTTTCTTTACTGTACTTATTGGCTACTAAATGAGATTAGTCTTCTTTTCTTCGTTTAGTTGCTACAAGACCTGCACCTAAAGCTAGAAGAGCTAAACCTGCTGCTAATGCAGCTTGTCCAGATTCGCTTCCAGTATTTGGTAGGTTAGGATTTTCTGGTTCAGTTTGGTCCGTTACTACTAACTTACCATCCTTAAACTCAACCTGATTTCCACTAGCATTTACCACTGTTACAGTTCCGTCGTAGTTAACTTGGAATGTAATATCTGTTACTGCTAAGTATCCAGTTGGAGCGGCTTCTTCATGGAAAGTATATACTCCCGGAGTCAAATCAAGTACATGTGATTGTTTGGCTTTTGAAGTCCATTCAGCCACAGGATTACCTGCAACTTTTTCTCCACGGAAAATTTGGATTTTTGCACCCGCGATTTCTTCACCCGCTAGATTTACCTTGCTGAAGGTAATCTTACGTGGAAGG
>NZ_KV802704.1:0-10246 GCF_001810825.1 Streptococcus sp. HMSC076C08
AAGAGCTTGACCATTCAATTTAGCACTTGAAGTTCCTGCGAATTCAAGAACGTCCACTAGGGTATCTGTGACTGAGAAGGCTGTCGCATCTTGCGCTACACTTGTTTTCACATTATAAGTGAAGACTTCATCACGTTTCGCAAGTGTTGCTGATTCTTTGCCATTCACATCTTTCTTGATCTCTGGCTCTTCTGGTGTTGGTGGCGTTACTGGGACTTCGTTAGAGTCCTTGTGATATTTTGGATTATGATCAATATCATAAGAAGCCTTATTCGGAATCTCTGTCTTACCATCTTTATTCACATAAGCTGACAAGTTGGCATTATCTCTAATCTTAGCCTTGAAATTCACTTCAATTGACTTACCGGCATCTGCTTTGACAGAAGCTTCTGTAAAGGCAACTTTGATGACTTGACCAGAAAGTGTCACTGTCGCCTTAGATCCTGCATCCTCACCATCAAGTTTAACAGTAGCTGAAGCATTCTCACCAACAAATTCTAGAACTTCTTTCAACTCGTCTGTCATCTCAAACTCAGTTGCATTGGCAGGCATTGTTGTTTTCAAAGTATAAGTAAATTCTTCATTACGTTTTGCAAGATCGTAACGTTCTGCTCCGTTTACTTCCTTCCTAAGCTCTGGAGTTGTTGTTGGCGGTGGAGTGACAGTGACTGGTTTTGATTCTTTCTTAGAATCTGGATTGTCATTAATGATGTAGCTAGCAGTATTTGGTACTACCGGCTTGTCTTTTGATTCATTTGGATAAGCCGCTAAAAGTGCATCAAAGGTAATGCCTTCCTTCACCTTAGCCTTAAATGAAACTTGTACAGCTTTACCAGCATATTGTTTCACTTGCTCTTTACCAAATGTGACCGTCAAACGTTGACCTTCTGTTGTTACAGTGAGGTCTTGAACAGCTTGGCCATCAACAGTGACCGTTGCTTCTCCTTCAAATGCCAATTCTTTGACGATATCATCTGAAATGGTAAAGGTATCTGCCACATGTGGAACCGTTGAGTCAATCGTATAAGTAAAGATTTCTGATAACTTACCAAGATCTGCGTGTTCCTGACCATTCACCTTCTTCGTGATTGGTGGTGGTGTAACAGTGACCGGCTTGGTTTCTTTCTCACCTTGTTGGTCATTCTTGTTGGTGTAAGTAATCTTAGCTTTGTTCTCAATAGATGGAACAGTTGAGCCTTTCTTCACTTTGGCATGAATCACGAGCTCTACTTCTTGGTTACCGTAGTCACCCGCATTCGCAAAATCTTTCATCGTTGCAGTCACGGTTTGACCTTGAACTGTTACATCGAAGAATTTCGCTGCAGCTCCCTTGATTTCAGCTTGACCTGGAGTCAAGTTCTCATCTAAGGTATCCGTTACAACGAAGGACTTGTACGTTGTAATATCATTTGGCAATTTCGCTTTGATATTATAAGTAAAGTCGGTTTCCGCACCGATTGTTGCCTCTGTCAGTGTTTCGTTGATTTTCTTATCAACACCTGGTTCTGATGGAGGGGTTACGGTGACAGGTTTCGTTTCTTTTTCTCCGCTATGATCGTTCTTATCTGTGAAGCTGAACTTCGCAGTATTTGGAATGTTGATACGCGTCACTCCATCATTGATCTTAGCCGGAATAATCAATTCCACTTCTTGACCAGCAAGAGCTGTAGCGTTCGCAAAGTCCTTCATCGTTGCAGTCACGGTTTGACCCTCAACTGTTACATCGAAGAAGGCTGCAGCTGCTCCTTTGATAACTGGTTTGCTTGAAGTTTCATTGATAACTGACAAATCTCCTTCAAGTGTATCTGTAATCACAAATTTCTTGTAATCTGTAATATCTGTTGGAAGTTTTGTCTTAATGTTGTAGTTATACGCTTGACCTGTCGCGATATCTAAGTGATCAAGAGTTTCATTGATCTTCTTCGTTACAGGAGGTGGCGTTACGGTGACAGGTTTCGATTCAACTTCTTTCTCTACATTATTCTCATTTGTAAAGGAAATAGAAGCCTTGTTTTCAATGATTGTGCCTGTCACACCATTTTTAACTTTTGCAGGAATGACTAGTTCAACAGTTGAGTATTTTGCAAGTTCACCAAACTGACCATCCTTCACCGTTGCCGTAATCTCTTGGCCATTGGTGTGGATATCAAAGAGGGCCGCTGCAGAACCTTTAATACTTACGTCGCCTGCAAGCTCCAAATTAGCATCCAGTGTATCACGAATCACAAATTTCTTGTAATTAGCAACATCACTTGGTACTGCTGTTGTAATGTTGTAGTTGTATGGTTGTCCATCAAACGTTTGGAAGCTATCCAAGTTTTCATTAATCTTCTTATCAATAGAAGGTTCTTTTGGTTTTGGTGGGGTAACCGTTACTTTATTCGATGTTTTCTTGATATCATTCAAGGCAACATCTGCCGTGTTAGGTACTTTAATTTGACCATCTTCCTTATATTTAGAAAGGTCAGCACCCGGACGAATCTTAGCCTTGAAGGTCAATTCTAGGTATTGAACATCTTTAGTCTTACGACGCGTTACCTTACGTGAGATCTTTTCGAGTTGAGTTTTATCAAGAGTCAGTGAAACAGTTTGACCTTCAACTTTTGCAGCAGTTTTCAAGTCAGTATTATCTTTTTCACCAAGTTTTACATTCAAGCTATCTGCCTGAACTTCCAACTCTGAAACAACTGTATCCGTAAGGCTAAATGTATCTGCAATGCCTGGCCATGGAACAGTCACTTTGTACTCAAAGAGTTCTTCTTCTTTCTTAAGATCTTCATGTTCCTTATCATTGACCTTCTTTGTAATTTCTGTCTCGACTGGTGGTTTGACATAGACTGGGTTTGAGCGTCGAATTGTACTTGGTTTGTCAGCTGTTTTAGCATGGTTACTTGGATCAGGATTATTATCCTCACCATTCCACATGATATTACCCTGGTTCAGCAAACCGAAGCCATCATTATCCTGAAGAAGGGCCATGAATTCTTTGCTCGCTTGATTATTGCGATATTGCTCCTTCAAGCGAACGGTAATGGTCATTTTAGCTTTTTGAAGCACTAAGTATTCATAACCATTCACACTTGGTACATCAGCAACAACAACTTCACGTTCGTTTCCGAGATCGTCATTTTGTTTCACTACACGAGTCAAGATTTGACCTTGTGGTCCAGAAGCATGATGACCTACAACTTCTAAACGATAGTCAAGAGGGTCTGTCAACATAACGTTTTGCTTAAACTCATAAGGAACGTTGTTGAAGTTGTAATCTACTGTATAAGTAAATGTTTCGTCTTTGGCAGACAAGTTAGCCGCATAGGCTGGTTTTTTAGTCAATTGAAGTGGATCTTCAATAGTACCAGTATCATTGCTTTGATCTTGGTCTGCAATTTTCTTGGTGGCACTTGGGTAACAGTATTCAAGTTTTTGAACTTCTACAGTTTCTTTCGAACCACCGATTGTTTCAGTCGCAAAATCACCAACTTTAAATTTACCAGTCAGCTCAGGAACTGGAACTGTCTCCTTAACTGGTTTGTAGTCTGCAGGAGGGTCTTGCTCATCATCCTCATCAACTTGTTCAGCATGTGCTTCCTTACTCAAATCATAGTCAAACTTGTTGTTTCCTGGATTAAAGACACTCTCTGGAACAGAGATTGTAACCTTGTCTCCTTCTTGAACAATCTTACCACGAATTTCTTTCTTCGAATCGGTAACCTTTGATACAATCTTCTTACCATTAATTCGAACTGCATCTACCTTATATCCTGGAGTAACTTCAAACTCACCTTTGATATCTTCTTTAACCAGAGCAGCACCAACAGATTCTAGAACTCGACTTGAGAATTTATTGATATCGCTTTGTTCATTAACATAGAAGGAAACATCTTTTCCATTGATATTTTTAGCTGGAGAAGCCATCCCCTCTAATGCTTCATGGAAAATCTCTTGGACACTTCGGTTATCCCCTATATCAAAATATTTTGAATAACCTTCTTTATATGTGTCATAGTACTGAGCTTTGGAATTCGCAAAGATTGTTACGTCTTCCCAGAAACCAACTACTACTGTTCCTTCAGAACCAACAACATTTTTAAGTCTTGTAGATGCTTCCTTAACCTCTTTCACACGCCCTAAAACGTTTTGAGACGCCTCTGTTAGTTCATTAAAATTCCATGCACGTGTAAGAATATTGTTCCGATAGTCACTGTACTCTAGACGAACCTTACCATCAGGGTCACGTTTCCCATTGGCAACACCATCCGTAATCAAAAGAAAGATAGTTTTACGACCATTAGCCATATTCCCTTTTCTTTCATTATATTGAGCAATGACATCGTCAATAGCTGGAACAGTTGGTGTTCCTCCCGCTACTTTAATATTATTAATGAATTGATGAATATCATTTTGATCAGAAGACAAGTTACTTGCCTTGTATTTGTAATCATAGTCAGGTCCCCAACTACCATAAACATCTTTACGACCTGTAAAATCATTATTGTAGTAGTAGTTGTATCCATCTGCACCTTGGAAGGTCGCCATCATAACCCGGTCTGATGTATCTGGATTATCAGTCTTAACCAAACGCGGGTTATTTTCATCATACTCTTCTTCCTTCACAAATGTCGTCAGAGTTTTTAAAGCATTCTGGACATTTGGAATGGTGTTCTTAAATGATCCACTCGCATCCTGCAAGATTACCAAATCCACTGGTTTTCTAGGCAGGCGCCAGCTAATTTTTTCCGTTTTTTCGATTTTACGGGAACATCCATTTTGTGTTATCTTTGTATTTCCACCTACTTCAATAGTACTACCGCCTTCATTTGCTGCAGCGCTACCAAGCAGCTGTCCCATTAAGGCTAATGGAACAGATAAGAATAAAATGATAAACAATATGGAGACCTTTTTAATGAAATCTCTCATTGCTATTTCTGAAATCCTATTGTGATTTCTTCTTCCCCCTTTTCTATAGTAGATATATGTTAGTTAAGTAGTGTTTGCAACTCTTTAGAAAAGCTTTCCGCATCGGAATGATTAACCAATACATTTTTTACTTCTTGCTTTTTGGTTACAAAATACATACTTGGTATGGTCTGAACCTGTAATAAATCTGCCGCTGATTGATCTTCGTCATAGTAATAAGGGAAAGTATACCCTTTTTCCTTGATATACCGATCAGCACTCTCCTTTGTTTCTTTACCAGGTTCGTTCATATTTAGTAAAACAAAATTGATCTGTTCACCATACTTTTCATACATCTGCTGAACAATGGGTAGTTGTTTCTGACAATGAGGACACCAACTAGCCCATTCGACAATTAACATAGGTTTATCATACAGCTCTGAACTAGCAACCAATTTACCGTCTTGAGAAGTCATTTTAAATTCTGGAAGTTGTTGACCTTTTAGACTCAAGGCAGTATTGTTCTCAGCACTTGAAGTTGATTGCGAAACTGATGAAGTCCCTACTTCTCCGTCCTTAGCGGGTCTAGTATAATAAATCAAACCCACCGACAATCCGATGATGACTCCCACTGCTAAAAACGGAAGCCACCACTTATCTTTTTGCATAGAATCTCCTTTCCTTTTTAATGAAATATGGCGAGTAGAACTTGAGTAAATAATATAGTAAATAATTCATAAACTCTCCGAAACTCATCCATTCCAAAAAACATTTTATCATTTACTAATTAGTATTTCAAGAAATATGTTGTCAAATTGTAAACTTTTTTCTTTCCCACGCTAAACCAGCCACACTACTGCATTAAATGGGTATAATGAAAATGATTGGACTTTATTTTCTAATTATTTTCAGAATATTATTTCTTTTTAATGCATAATTTGCTCTTTTTTATTTTTTATTCTTCTATATAATAACTATACTAAAAACAGCATCAAAATCCATTTAATTCTTTGCAAAAGTAAAAAAGATTGTCCAATCAGACAATCTTTTTTATATTCTTAATATAAGTCAAGATAATTATCAACTTCCCATTGTGAAACAAAGGTTGCATAGCTAGCCCACTCAATACGTTTGGCTTCAAGGAAGCTAGTGTAAATGTGTTCACCTAGGGCTGCCTTGACCACGTCATCCTCAGTCAAAGCTTTCAAGGCATTGTGAAGAGTTGATGGAAGGTCTGTAATTCCAGCTTCCTTACGCTCTTCTGCTGTCATGATGTAGATATTTTCTTCAATAGGAGCTGGTGCTTCGATTTTGTTTTCAATACCATGCAAACCAACTTCCAAAAGAACAGCCATAGCGATGTATGGGTTTGCCATTGGGTCCACTGAACGCAACTCAAGACGAGTTCCCATACCGCGTGAAGCCGGTACGCGCACAAGTGGCGAACGGTTACGACCAGCCCAAGCAATGTAAACAGGTGCTTCATAACCTGGAACCAAACGTTTGTATGAGTTAACTGTTGGGTTCATGATAGCAGTATAGTTGTAAGCATGCTTGATCAAACCACCAAGGAAATGGTAGGCTGTTTCAGACAACTGCATTCCTTTTGGATCATTTGGATCAAAGAAGGCATTGTTTCCTTCTGCATCAAACAAGGACATATTACAGTGCATACCTGATCCAGCGATACCAAATTTTGGTTTCGCCATAAAGGTTGCGTAAAGACCGTGTTTGCGAGCAATGGTTTTAACAACGAGTTTAAAGATTTGAATCTTGTCACAGGCACGGAGGACTTCATCATACTTGAAGTCAATTTCATGTTGTCCAACCGCAACCTCGTGGTGACTCGCTTCTACTTCAAATCCCATTTTGGTCAAGACATTCACAATTTCACGACGTGTATTGTCCGCAAGGTCAGTAGGCGCCAAATCAAAGTAGCCACCCTTGTCATTTACTTCAAGTGTTGGATCCCCATTTTCATCCAACTTAAATAGGAAGAATTCTGGTTCTGGACCAAGGTTGAAAGATTTGAATCCTACTTCTTCCATATGACGAAGTGCACGCTTCAGATTACCACGAGGGTCACCTGCAAATGGTTCTCCTTCTGTTGTATAGACATCACAGATCAAACCTGCAACACTTCCATTTTCATCTCCCCATGGGAAGACTGTCCATGTATCCAAGTCTGGATACAAGTACATATCTGATTCATTGATACGTACAAAACCTTCAATAGAAGAGCCATCAAACATGGCTTTGTTTGACAAGACCTTGTCTAACTGTTCATCTGTAGCAGGAATTTCGACGTTCTTCATGGTTCCCAGAATATCTGAAAACATGAGACGGATAAAGGTAACATTTTTTTCCTTGACTTCACGACGAATATCTGCAGCTGTGATTGGCATGGGTTTTCTCCTTAATATATATGACTACTTGCGATTGCCTAACCGCGACCAAAGGGTGACCGTACTGAAGCAAAGCGCCCCTGCTGGAGGAGTTCATTGTGGAGTGCACGACGCACTTCCGTCTGACTCACGGCTTTCTTGGACTTCGCCTCGCGTTCAGCATATTTTTTCTTAATCGCAGCAATATTATGACCTTCAGAGATATAATCTTTGATTTCAAGCAGACGATCCATGTCATTCAAGGAATACATGCGACGGTTTCCTTCGTTTCGATCAGGCTTTATCAACTCTTGATCTTCATAATAACGAATCTGACGCGCCGAGAGATCGGTCAATTTCATAACACTGCCGATAGGAAAAACAGCCATATTTCGGCGAAATTCTCTTTCCTTCATTTACAATTTCCTTCTTCCTGTCTATTATAGTCTAAAAAAAGACATACGTCAATGAATAATGTCATAAAATGTAACATTATTTTCTTTTTTTCTCCCAAAAGAGTTTCAGTTGCTCAATATCATAATTTACAAGGATTGCGACAAAAACTCCCATAAATGTTTCAAATACACGTGCAAAAACGTACAAAAATGTTTCTCCGCTCGGTATTGATAGGGTAATGATCAACATAGCTGCCACACCACCGATAACTCCTGCCTTATTGTTCATAGCAACATTTGTCATAATGGTTAACATGGTGCAAATCGGGACAACTAGTAAGGTTACCCAAAAGGCTCCATGAAATAAAGTGTTTAAGAGGAAAAAGACAAGGGCGTAAAAACCTCCGATGCTATTTCCTAAGATACGCGAAGTTCCAAAATGGACACTCTTATCAAAGCTCTCTCGTAAACTGAAGACCGCTGTTAGTGCTCCGATTTGAAGCCCCTTCCAGCCAAAAAAACCAAAAATCAAGAGAACTATAAATACGGCAATCCCTGTTTTGAAGGTTCGCATACCAAGCTTGAACTGTGACTTATCAAATTTATATTTTTTAAAATAACTCATAATCTCAACTTTCTACTACCATTTTAACATAAATTAGTTGATTTTATGAGTGAAAATCAATAGGAAGCGTTTTTAATTTCGGGCTACAAAAAAGAGGAAACAGAGTTCCTCTTTTCTATTTAACTGTCAGAGCTTACTTGCTTTCGTCTTCTTTACGTTTCAACTGACCAAGTCCTAAAACTCCTACTAAAGCTGCTAGACCAAGATATGGCATGTAGCTTGAATCATTTGTACCTGTTTGAGGTAGAGTAGGATTCCCTTTCGGATTTGGAGTAGGAGTTGTTGGCTCCTCTGGTTTCTTAGGTTCTGGCGTTGTCGTGCGAACTGTATTTGAAGCGTAAGCAACTTTGTTCACAGTATTTACATAGGTATTTTCAAAAGTTCCGACAGCAATTCGTTTCATTTGAATATAAGTCTCAGCCTGGAATGGAGAATCCAACTGAATCTCTTGAAGGAATTCTTCCTTGAAGCGAATTGTAATCATTCCCTTATCTTGATTATGTTCAACCTGTGTTTCAGCTGTTAAGTCTGTCCCTGCCTTAATAACACGACCGTCTTTCAATCGGATATCAACCTTGGCAAGAACTTTATAGTTTCCAGTGTATTGATCACCTTTTTGGTCATAATCATCTACAAAACTATAGTCATTCAAGTCCTCAGAATGATTTTGTGGAATCAAACCACCGATTAAACGATAATTGAAGAACTGGTTCAACGGAATTGTTTGGCCATCAATATTGTCACTGCTTGGATCCATACTGATTGTCACATCTTTTTTCGGTGTGATTTTCGGTACGTTGTTGACAACTACTTCTGTAGCATAGCCATTTCCAAAATCAATTTGGTAGGCTTTGTTTTCATACTTACCACCCGTTTGACCAAATTCAGGTTTAACTGTCATCGGATCTGTGATGAGCAATGATTTTCCTGCTGCTACATAGTTCTTGTAGAATTCGGCTGGATTATCAGCTGAGAAGAGTTGGAAAGCACCTTTAACAGTGATGTTTGCTTTCTTCAACAGATCTTGAACCTTCTTAGGCGCAGCTTCTAAACTATCATATTGTTGAACACTGATACCTGATACAAGGTTGCCCTCTAGATCACGAATCTTAATCAATTCTGGTTGAAGGGTCAAGGCTTCTTCTGGATAATCATCCACATAGTAGAAACCATTTTGAATCGCTTCTTTAGAAGATTTATCTCCCTTGTATTGGTCCAAATCCCATGTAAGTTCATAGTAGTTCGTTGAACCAGCTAGAACTTCTTTGCCATCAATATTCACACCTTGCTTGTTCTTGTTAACTTTCAAAGGCTTGATGTAGTTGTTATTTGGATTGTCAGGATCATTTGGTTTACCTGGAGTCGTTACACGAACAATGTTTGACTTGACACCGTAGGCATCGTTGACTGTCAAGGTAAAGTTATTTGTATAAGTCGCCCCATCATTCAAGACACGACCAACAACAGTTGGATATAGAGTCTCAAAGGATTTTGTCAAATCTGCATTGAAAGCAGCCAAGGTCTCCTCAGTAGCCTTAAAGGTTACAGTGTGACTAGCTTTGTCATAACTTGTTTCAAAACCTTTGCTTGCAGCCTTGGTTGCTTCCAAATCAAACTGATAGCCAGTTGGAAGTGGATCTACCAATACAAATGAAGTTGTTTTTGGACGACCAGCTGTCAACGCTTCTGTTTTCAACTCAAACTTCACTACAGACTGCTTAGCAACGAGAGTACGATCGATATCTACTCCATCCTCATTTTTAATTTCTTTATTAATCTGAGGTTGTGCAAAAAGACGATTGTAATGGAAGTGAACTGTTGGCACCGCTGGTGGTGTTGGCAACTGCTTAGGAGTTGGTGCTACCGGCGGAGTTGGCAATGGATCATAATTTGGCTCTTCCGGTTTTGATGGCTCTGGTTGATCTGGAGTTTTTACCGGTGGAGTT
>NZ_KV802705.1:0-741 GCF_001810825.1 Streptococcus sp. HMSC076C08
GGTCAGCGGTTCGATCCCGTTAACTCCCATAGGTCCCGTAGTGTAGCGGTTATCACGTCGCCCTGTCACGGCGAAGATCGCGGGTTCGATTCCCGTCGGGACCGTTTAAGATAACGGAAGTTATTTTAGACTCGTTAGCTCAGTTGGTAGAGCAATTGACTTTTAATCAATGGGTCACTGGTTCGAGCCCAGTACGGGTCATATTTGCGGGTTTGGCGGAATTGGCAGACGCACCAGATTTAGGATCTGGCGCTTAACGGCGTGGGGGTTCAAGTCCCTTAACCCGCATAATAGAAATCAGCCGGCTTAGCTCAGTTGGTAGAGCATCTGATTTGTAATCAGAGGGTCGCGTGTTCAAGTCATGTAGCCGGCATTTTTTTATATAGAATAAGAGGTCGATGCGAACGTAGTTCAGTGGTAGAACACCACCTTGCCAAGGTGGGGGTCGCGGGTTCGAATCCCGTCGTTCGCTTAGAGAGGCCGGGGTGGCGGAACTGGCAGACGCACAGGACTTAAAATCCTGCGATTGGTAACGATCGTACCGGTTCGATTCCGGTCCTCGGCATATAATGATGAGCACCCTTAGCTCAACTGGATAGAGTACCTGACTACGAATCAGGCGGTTAGAGGTTCGACTCCTCTAGGGTGCATTTTTTTATTTAACGCGGGAAGTAGCTCAGCTTGGTAGAGTACTTGGTTTGGGACCAAGGTGTCGCAGGTTCGAATCCTGTCTTCCCGATT
>NZ_KV802706.1:0-217 GCF_001810825.1 Streptococcus sp. HMSC076C08
AGACGCTGACTGACTAGCACTTACTGAAGCAGATTCACTTGCGCTCGCTGATACTGATTGGCTCGAACTTACTGAAGCAGATTCGCTTGAGCTGACTGAGGCTGATTGACTGGCACTCAATGAAGCGGATTGACTCGAGCTCGCTGAAGCGGATTGACTTGAGCTTACAGACGCTGACTGACTAACGCTTACTGAAGCGGATTGGCTTGAACTTACA
>NZ_KV802707.1:0-248 GCF_001810825.1 Streptococcus sp. HMSC076C08
TAAGTGCTAGTCAGTCAGCGTCTGTAAGCTTGAGTCAATCCGCATCAGCAAGTTCGAGTCAGTCCGCTTCAGTAAGCGCTAGTCAGTCTGCCTCAGTCAGCTCAAGCGAATCCGCATCAGTAAGTTCGAGTCATTCCGCGTCAGCGAGTGCTAGCCAGTCAGCATCCGTAAGCTCAAGTCAGTCAGTCTCAGTAAGCTCGAGTCAATCCGCATCAGTAAGTGCTAGTCAATCCGCATCAGTAAGCGCA
>NZ_KV802708.1:0-293 GCF_001810825.1 Streptococcus sp. HMSC076C08
AATTAATGGATCAGATGTTAAGTTTGTAGGTACATGGGAATTCACCCCATCCCCAACCTATAAGGCAACTCACGAGTTTGTCAGCGGAACTCCAGGTAAAGAACTTCCACAAGAAGTGAAATCCCTGCTTCCATCAGACCAAACAGACTTGAAAGATGGCAGTCAAGCAACGCCAACGCAACCAAGTCAAACAGAAGTTAAGACAGCAGAAGGTACCTGGAGCTTCAAGTCTTATGACAAGACATCTGAAACCATCAATGGAGCAGATGTTAAGTTTGTAGGTACATGGGAAT
>NZ_KV802708.1:393-8136 GCF_001810825.1 Streptococcus sp. HMSC076C08
AGATGTTAAGTTTGTAGGTACATGGGAATTTACAGCAACTCCAGTTCCAACAGTGACTCATAAAGCGGTTCATGAGTTTGTCAGCGGAACTCCAGGTAAAGAGCTTCCACAAGAAGTGAAATCCTTGCTTCCAGCAGATCAAACAGACTTGAAAGATGGTAGCCAAGCGACTCCGACGCAACCAAGTCAAACAGAAGTTAAGACAGCAGAAGGTACCTGGAGCTTCAAGTCCTATGATAAGACATCCGAAACCATCAATGGAGTAGACGCACACTTCGTAGGCACCTGGGAATTCACTCCGGCCCCAATTAAAGATTCTGGAAATACTAGTCAACCAGAAGAAAGAAGTAGTCAAAATCAGAACTTGTTACCAAACACAGGCTCAGCAGTATCTGGTCTTCTTTCAATCATTGGCCTTGCCTTTGCAAGCCTAGCAGTTTTTGTCCTTCGCAAGAAAGACTAAGCAACTCTTAGGAAATAACAAAATGACTTCTTAATTCCTGAGTCTAAGAAGAGAGAACGAGAAATCGTTCTCTCTTTTTCTTGCATTTTATATCGAGATGTGATATAGTTTATATAACGAGGTGCGATATATCGAACTAAATAGGAGGTGGGGTTAAATGGAATTGACGGATAAGATTCGTCGGGTTTATCTTCCGATGACGGAAACAGGATTTTATATCTTGTTCTGTCTACAAAAGGAACGTCATGGTTATAGTATTACACAAAAGGTCAAGGAGATGACAGATTCACAAGTTTTGATTAGTCCTGGAACTATGTATGGAACCTTGTCAAAAATGGAAAAGGATGGCTTGATCTCCTTTGTCCGAGAGGAGGAAAAACGGAAAATCTATCAGATAACAGATTTGGGACGAAAGGTTTTGGAGATTGAATTGAAACGTATTGAACGGCTCTATAGAAACAGTCAGGAGGAAGTATGATGGAAAAGAAGGTTGTATATCGGATATCTACAATTGCGGATTATGATAGAGAGGCCTTATACCTTGGGGAAATGCATGCTAAGGGCTGGAAACTTAAGGAAGTAAGCTACTCTAACTTAGTAGTTGCGGTTAAGTATACTTTTGAAAAGTGCCAACCGGAGCAGGTGTCTTATCAGTTGGACTTTTATCCCATGAAAAAATCAGAGAGAGCCTCCTATTTACAACTATTTAAAGACTGTGGCTGGGAGCATATTACAGACTTTAATAGTTTTTCCTATTTTAGAAAACCACATTCTGAAATTGAATCGGATACTGAGTTTGAAATCTATAATGACGCTACAGGGAAGTTAGCTATGATCAAACGGATTTTAATAATGCGGATGCTTCCTATTTTGATTCTATTTTTAGCTCTACTACCGGTTTTCTCTAAGTTTGTCAGTGGAGCTAGTTCTTTCAGTTGGGGAATGTTTTTGATTGTCATAATAGATTGTGTTTTATTGATAGTTTTTGCGGTTCAGATTTCTTATATTTTTTGGAGCTTGTTTCAAAAGTGGAAAGAATTATCTGAAAAATAAAACCATGTATGTTTTCTGATTTGGAGGTAAGACAATGAATAGCAAAGTACAATTTCGGATTTTTAGCATTGTTGATTTGGACAAGGAAGAAGAATATTTACATGAGATGCACTTGAAAGGTTGGAGATATAGAACGAGTCGTTTTGGTTTTTTCTATTTTTGCCAATGCCAACCTGACGATGTCATCTACCGTATCTATGATTCTAGATTTCTTAAAAAGTATAAGCATGAACTACAAGATTTTAGAAATAGCGGTTGGGAATTGATAGAAACAGGTTTTTGTTCAATTCTTCGTAAACCAACTTCTGATATACTTTCAGAGGAGAAAGTCTATATGAGTAAGGGTCTCAGATGGGAAGTTATGCGGTCTAGACTTCGTTCCTGTATAGCCACTTTTTCAGGTGGTCTTGTTGTTTGCATGAGTTTGTATCGAGAAAACTTGTCTCAGTCTTTCTTTATTATTTTCGTTTTATACGCTTGCTTGATTTCTTATCTAATCTACGGTTTTTTCAGACTTAAAAGGAAATACCAAGTAGATGAGAAGTAAGATTCTAGGTCTGTAGACTGATTTTTAGCACTCTTGATAAAAGAGTGCTAATTTTTTTAAGTTTTTGTCTTGACATTCTCTTCTAAGGGTGTATAATAGAATCATGAGTTAGCACTTGAGTGCATAGAGTGCTAATCAATCGGACAGAGAGGAGTGATGAGATGGTTACAGAGCGTCAGCAGGATATTTTAAATCTGATCATTGACATCTTTACCAAAACGCACGAACCTGTCGGATCCAAGGCGCTACAAGAGTCTATCAATTCTAGTAGTGCTACCATTCGTAATGACATGGCAGCTCTAGAGAAGCAGGGTTTGCTTGAGAAGGCTCATACCTCAAGCGGTCGGATGCCAAGTGTCGCGGGATTTCAGTACTATGTGAAACACTCGCTTGCTTTTGACAGACTGGCTGAAAATGAGGTATACGAGATTGTCAAAGCCTTTGATCAGGAATTCTTCAAATTGGAGGATATCCTGCAAGAGGCTGCTAATCTACTGACAGACCTGAGCGGCTGTACGGTAGTAGCACTGGATGTTGAGCCGAGCAGGCAACGGTTGACAGCCTTTGATATCGTTGTTTTGGGGCAACATACAGCCTTGGCAGTATTTACCCTAGACGAGTCCCGAACGGTTACCAGTCAATTTCTGATTCCAAGGAACTTCTTGCAGGAAGATTTAAATCGCCTCAAGACCTTGATTCAAGAACGTTTCCTCGGTCACACGGTTCTAGATATTCACTACAAGATTCGGACGGAGATTCCGCAGATTATCCAGCGTTACTTCACAACAACGGACAATGTCATGGATCTCTTTGAACACATTTTTAAAGAAATGTTCAACGAAAACATTGTGGTATCGGGCAAGGTCAATCTCTTGAATTTTGCCAATCTAGCAGCCTATCAGTTCTTTGACCAACCGCAAAAAGTGGCTCTGGAGATTCGTGAAGGTCTGCATGAAGATCAAATGCAAAATGTCCGTGTTGCAGACAGTCAGGAATCCTGTCTAGCAGATTTGGCGGTGATTAGCAGTAAGTTCCTCATTCCTTATCGAGGTTTTGGAATTCTAGCGATTATCGGTCCAGTCAATCTAGATTATCAGCAATTGGTCAACCAAGTCAATGTGGTCAATCGTGTTTTGACGATGAAGTTGACAGATTTTTATCGCTACCTCAGCAGTAATCATTACGAAGTAAATTAATTTTGAAATCATTAAAGGAGGCGAAAATGGCCCAAGATAAAAAGAACGAAGAAATGAAAGAAGAGGAAGTTGTGGAAGCAACTGAAGAAACAACTCCTGAGAAGTCTGAGTTGGACTTGGCAAATGAACGTGCGGATGAGTTCGAAAACAAATACCTTCGCGCTCATGCAGAAATGCAAAATATTCAACGCCGTGCCAATGAAGAACGTCAAAACTTGCAACGTTATCGTAGCCAAGATCTGGCAAAAGCAATTTTACCGTCGCTTGACAACTTAGAACGTGCACTTGTAGTTGAAGGATTGACAGACGATGTCAAAAAAGGATTGGAGATGGTGCAAGAGAGCTTGATTCACGCTTTGAAAGAAGAAGGAATTGAAGAAATCGCAGCTGACGGCGAATTTGACCATAACTATCACATGGCCATCCAAACTCTCCCAGCAGACGATGAACACCCAGCAGACACCATCGCCCAAGTCTTCCAAAAAGGTTACAAACTCCATGACCGTATCTTAAGACCAGCCATGGTAGTAGTCTATAATTAGGATACAAAGCCCGTAAAAACTTGTCCGAAACGACAATAAACTATGAAGAAGGATAAAAAGCAAGCCGGAGGCTTGCAAGGAAGATATTTCCCGCCGTGGTGAAAGTTTCAGTAGCTTTTGCTACTGAAACAGGGGATTTTTGAGACAATAGGCTCAAAAATAAGTGATGAAATCCCGTAGGGAGTTGCTCACGTCCCCACCACTTAAGGGGAATATCAAAAAATCAAAATTCGAATTAAACTTTAAGGAGAAAAACACATGTCTAAAATTATCGGTATTGACTTAGGTACAACAAACTCAGCAGTTGCAGTTCTTGAAGGAACTGAAAGCAAAATCATCGCAAACCCAGAAGGAAATCGCACAACTCCATCTGTAGTGTCATTCAAAAATGGTGAAATCATCGTTGGTGATGCCGCAAAACGTCAAGCAGTTACAAACCCAGATACAGTAATCTCTATCAAATCTAAGATGGGAACTTCTGAAAAAGTTTCTGCAAATGGAAAAGAATACACTCCACAAGAAATCTCAGCTATGATCCTTCAATACTTGAAAGGTTACGCTGAAGAATACCTTGGTGAAAAAGTAACCAAAGCGGTTATCACAGTCCCGGCTTACTTCAACGACGCTCAACGTCAAGCAACTAAAGACGCTGGTAAAATCGCTGGTCTTGAAGTAGAACGTATCGTTAACGAGCCAACTGCAGCAGCTCTTGCTTACGGTTTGGACAAGACTGACAAAGAAGAAAAAATCTTGGTATTCGACCTTGGTGGTGGTACATTTGACGTATCTATCCTTGAATTGGGTGACGGTGTCTTCGATGTATTGTCAACTGCAGGGGATAACAAACTCGGTGGTGACGACTTTGACCAAAAAATCATCGATCACTTGGTAGCAGAATTCAAGAAAGAAAATGGTATTGACTTGTCTACTGACAAGATGGCAATGCAACGTTTGAAAGATGCGGCTGAAAAAGCTAAGAAAGACCTTTCTGGTGTAACTTCAACACAAATCAGCTTGCCATTCATCACTGCTGGTGAAGCTGGACCTCTTCACTTGGAAATGACTTTGACTCGTGCGAAATTTGACGATTTGACTCGTGACCTTGTAGAACGTACAAAAGTTCCAGTTCGTCAAGCCCTTTCAGATGCAGGATTGAGCTTGTCAGAAATCGACGAAGTTATCCTTGTTGGTGGTTCAACTCGTATCCCAGCCGTTGTAGAAGCTGTGAAAGCTGAAACTGGTAAAGAACCAAACAAATCAGTAAACCCTGACGAAGTTGTTGCCATGGGTGCTGCTATCCAAGGTGGTGTGATCACTGGTGATGTGAAAGACGTTGTCCTTCTTGACGTAACACCATTGTCACTCGGTATCGAAACAATGGGTGGCGTCTTTACAAAACTTATCGATCGCAACACTACTATTCCAACATCTAAATCACAAGTCTTCTCAACTGCAGCAGACAACCAACCAGCCGTTGATATCCACGTTCTTCAAGGTGAACGCCCAATGGCAGCAGATAACAAGACTCTTGGACGTTTCCAATTGACAGATATCCCAGCTGCACCTCGTGGAATTCCTCAAATCGAAGTAACATTTGACATTGACAAGAACGGTATCGTCTCTGTTAAGGCTAAAGATCTTGGAACTCAAAAAGAACAAACAATTGTTATCCAATCAAACTCAGGTTTGACAGACGAAGAAATCGACCGCATGATGAAAGATGCTGAAGCTAACGCTGAAGCAGATAAGAAACGTAAAGAAGAAGTAGACCTTCGTAACGAAGTAGACCAAGCTATCTTTGCGACTGAAAAGACAATCAAAGAAACTGAAGGCAAAGGCTTCGATGCAGAACGTGATGCTGCCCAAGCTGCCCTTGATGAGCTTAAGAAAGCCCAAGAAGACAACAACTTGGACGAAATGAAAGCAAAACTTGAAGCATTGAATGAAAAAGCACAAGGACTTGCTGTTAAACTCTACGAACAAGCTGCTGCAGCCCAACAAGCTCAAGCAGGAGCAGAAGGCGCACAAGCAACAGGAAACGCAGGCGATGACGTCGTAGACGGAGAGTTTACGGAGAAGTAAGATGCAAAGCTCGTTAAAACCTCACAGTGAAAATAGGAAATCTGACGCAGAAACTTTAGTTTCTAGAAAGATTTGAACCTAAAGGTAGCCATATCTGTAGTTCGCTAAAGCGAAAACAGCTACGTCTCTTTTTCACCAAGAGGTTAGGGCGTGCAGATGTTGAGGCGTTTAAAAAACGAAAGAAAAATAGGAAGCCATCGCCTTATGCGATGCACAAAAGATGGCTTATCTTTTTTCCGAAGTTTTTAGCCGAAACTCAGTTAAGCCTAACTCGTTAAGAATGACGAATTACTAAGGTTCATTGTCTAAATGTAATAATGATAGGAAGAAATCCAGAGGTTGTAACCCAGCCTCTGTTTTTCGGTAAAAAGGGACTGAACCTGATTTGTTGGGGTTTTGTCTCATTAATATAAAAGAAAGGAATTGAACCCGACCTAGATTGAGGTTTCGTTCCGTAAGATTAATAGAAAGGAATAAGGGTGTTCGTAATTGAACTCGAGCGGAAAGCTTGGAAATTAGATAAACCTCCTAAGAAATCAGGATTTCTTGTCGGTTTCCTAAATTTCAGTCGCTTTCTGTTCGCTCTTAGTATCTTGTATGAACAATACTGAATTTTATGATCGTCTGGGGGTGTCAAAAAACGCTTCGGCAGACGAGATCAAAAAGGCTTATCGTAAGCTTTCTAAAAAATATCACCCAGATATCAACAAGGAGCCTGGTGCTGAGGAAAAATACAAGGAAGTTCAAGAAGCCTATGAGACTTTGAGTGATGACCAAAAACGTGCAGCCTACGACCAATATGGTGCTGCGGGTGCCAACGGTGGCTTTGGTGGTGCTGGTGGTTTCGGCGGCTTTGACGGAGCAGGTGGCTTCGGTGGTTTTGAAGATATCTTCTCAAGTTTTTTCGGAGGAGGCGGAGCTTCGCGCAATCCAAACGCCCCTCGTCAAGGGGATGACCTCCAGTATCGTGTGAACTTAACCTTTGAAGAAGCTATCTTCGGAACAGAAAAAGAAGTTAAATACAATCGTGAAGCCAGCTGTCGTACATGTAATGGATCTGGTGCTAAGCCAGGGACAAGTCCAGTCACTTGTGGACGCTGTCATGGCGCTGGTGTCATTAATGTCGATACGCAGACTCCTCTTGGTATGATGCGTCGCCAAGTAACTTGTGATGTCTGTCATGGTCGCGGAAAAGAGATCAAAGATCCATGTACTACCTGTCATGGAACAGGTCATGAAAAACAAGCTCATAGCGTCCATGTAAAAATCCCTGCCGGTGTTGAAACTGGTCAACAAATTCGCCTAGCTGGTCAAGGTGAAGCAGGCTTTAACGGTGGACCTTATGGTGACTTGTATGTAGTGGTTTCAGTAGAAGCCAGCGATAAGTTTGAACGTGAAGGAACAACTATTTTCTACAAGTTAAATCTTAATATCGTCCAAGCTACTCTTGGAGATACTGTGGAAATTCCAACCGTGCATGGAGATGTTGAATTGGTTATCCCAGAAGGAACTCAGACTGGTAAGAAATTCCGCCTACGTGGCAAGGGAGCACCGAGCCTTCGTGGTGGTGCTGTTGGTGACCAATACGTTACAGTCAATGTCGTGACTCCGACAGGCTTGAACGATCGCCAAAAAGCAGCGCTTAAAGAATTCGCAGCTGCAGGTGACTTGAAAGTCAATCCAAAGAAAAAAGGCTTCTTTGACCATATAAAAGATGCCTTTGAAGGAGAATAAAGTAAAAAGAGCCGGCGAGCTCTTTTTAAAGCGTAAACAAGCTATATCCCATCAACTATACACCACAATTGAGACAACTCATTCACCATTTCATAACTAATACTCTTCGAAAATCTCTTCAAACCA
>NZ_KV802708.1:8236-43040 GCF_001810825.1 Streptococcus sp. HMSC076C08
ACTCTTCGAAAATCTCTTCAAACCACGTCAACGTCGCCTTGCCGTATATATGTGACTGACTTCGTCAGTCTTATCTACAACCTCAAAACAGTGTTTTGAGCAACCTGCGGCTAGTTTCTTAGTTTACTCTTTGATTTTCATTGAGTGTAATCAAATACTTTCCCAGACCTTTCGCCGTAATGAAAACACCTGAAATCGGTTGATTTCAGGTGTTCGGAAACTTTGAGACCTAGGCTCAAAGTTTAGGTATGGAATTTCGAAGAAGGTCGCTACCGTCCGTCATTACTTAAGGAAAGTCTTAAAAAATCTATAAACTAAAAAGAGCCATCGGGCTCTTTTTAGTTATCCTCAAGCTCCTGTGTTTCTTTTATCACAGTTAGTCTAGTTTGGAAATCTTTTTCCAAGACTTTGAACTTGTAGGTTAAATCTTTTTGGTATTCCTTGATAAGGGTTTTTTGTTGGTCGATGATTTGTAGGCTGTTTTGGATGATATCCAAATCATCCTTGATAGCTTGGACGCGGTCAGTTGTATCTAGCACTTCATACTGAATGGCTTGGCGATTTTTCACGACAAAATAACTTCCAGCTGCAGCTCCTGCGAATAGCAGTAGATTTGATAGTTTCATGGCATCTCCTTAAGCGTTTTTAATGGTTTCAGCGACTTGGGCAAGTTTGTCAAAGTCAGGTTCGTGGGCGATAAAGTCAATCTTGAGGTCATCTTCTGCACCGTAGCGAGGAACAAGGTGCACGTGGGTATGAAAGACTGTTTGACCAGCGACTTCTTCACAGTTAGCAATGATATTCATGGCAGCAGCCTTGGTAGCCTTCATGACTTTTTGAGCCACTGTTGGTACTTGGGCAAAGAGTTGGCTAGCGCTGGCAGCGTCCATCTCCAAAAGATTGCGATAGTGCTCTTTGGGTACAATGAGGGTGTGTCCAGGCGTTACTTGAGAGATATCAAGAAAGGCAAGAACCTGCTCATCTTCGTATACTTTGGAAGCAGGAATCTCTCCTGCGATGATCTTACAAAAAATGCAATCTGACATAAAATCCACCTCTACTGTATTGAATTTTGATATAATATAGCTACATTATACCAGATTCGGAGAAAATATGTTAGAAATTAAAAACCTGACAGGAGGCTATGTTCACGTTCCTGTCTTGAAAGATGTGTCCTTTACAGTTGAAAGTGGGCAGTTGGTCGGTTTGATTGGGCTCAACGGTGCTGGGAAATCAACGACAATCAATGAGATTATTGGTCTGTTGACACCTTACAGTGGAGAAATCAAGATTAATGGTCTCACCCTGCGAGAAGATGCGACCAGCTATCGCAAGCAGATTGGCTATATCCCAGAAACGCCTACTCTGTATGAGGAATTGACTCTTAGAGAGCATATCGAGACGGTGGCTATGGCCTATGGTATTGAGCAAAAAGCGGCTTTTGAGCGAGTAGAATCTTTGTTAAAAATGTTTCGTTTGGATCAAAAATTAGATTGGTTTCCTGTGCATTTTTCCAAAGGAATGAAGCAGAAGGTCATGATTATCTGTGCCTTTGTCGTAGATCCGAGTCTTTTCATCGTTGATGAGCCTTTTCTTGGCCTCGATCCGCTGGCGATTGCCGACTTGATTCAGCTTTTAGAAGTAGAAAAGAAAAAAGGCAAGTCCATTCTTATGAGTACACACGTGCTAGACTCAGCAGAAAAGATGTGTGATGCCTTTGTCATTCTCCACAAGGGAGAGGTGCGGGCTCAGGGGAACCTCCAGCAACTCCGTGAAGCCTTTGACATGCCTGAAGCGAGTTTGAATGATATTTACTTGGCTCTGACCAAAGAGGAGGAGCTATGAAAGACTTGTTTTTAAAGAGAAAGCAGGCTTTTCGTAAGGAGTGTGTCGGTTATCTGCGTTATGTTCTCAATGACCACTTTGTCTTGTTCCTGCTAGTTCTCATCGGTTTTCTAGCTTACCAGTACAGTCAACTCCTGCAACATTTTCCTGAAAACCACTGGCCTATCCTCTTGTTTTTGGGGATTGTATCTGCCTTGCTTTTGGCTTGGGGAGGAATCGCGACCTACATGGAAGGGCCTGACAAGCTCTTTCTCTTAGTCAGTGAAGAGGAGGTTAAGTCTCACCTCAAAGGGCAGACGATGCGCTCACTGGTCTTTTGGCTTTTTGTCCAGACCCTTTTCTTGCTTTTATTTGCGCCCTTATTTTTAGCCATGGGTTATGGCTTGCCAGTTTTTCTCATCTATGTGCTTTTATTGGGAGCTGGGAAATATCTTCTCTTTCGCCAAAAAGCCAGTAAATTTTATACTGAGACTGGCCTCAACTGGGACTATGTGATTGCCCAAGAAAGCAAACGCAAGCAAGTTTTGCTTCGTTTCTTTGCTCTCTTTACTCAGGTCAAGGGCGTTTCCAATAGTGTCAAACGTCGCGCTTATCTGGATTTCATCCTAAAGACTGTTCAGAAGGTACCTGGGAAAATTTGGCAAAATCTCTATCTTCGTTCTTACTTGCGAAATGGAGACCTCTTTGCCCTCAGTTTGCGTCTTTTGCTCCTATCCTTGTTAGCTTTGCTCTTTATCGAGCAATCTTGGATTGCGACAGCAGTGGTGGTTCTATTTAACTACCTCTTGCTCTTTCAGTTACTCGCCCTCTATCATGCCTTTGACTACCAGTACTTGACTCAGCTCTTTCCACTAGAAAAAGGGGAGAAAGAGAAGGGATTGAAACAGATTGTAGTCGGTGTGGGAAGTGCAGTTCTTTTGTTAGAATTGCTGGTCGGAGCAGTGGTTTTTCAAGAAAAAATAGCCTTGTTGGCTCTTGTAGGGGCTGGTTTCTTCCTACAATTGTTTTATTTACCTTACCAACTAAAAAGATTGGTTGACGAATAGACCAAAAACTAGTAGAATAGTAAGGAAACTTTATACGGAGGAAAGAAATGGACTTGGGTGATAATGAGCTAACGCTGACCCCTATCCCTGGGAAGAGTGGCAAAGCTTATATGGGAAGCTACCCTGATGGGAAGCGCGTCTTTGTAAAAATGAACACCTCTCCAATCCTACCTGGCCTTGCCAGAGAACAAATCGCTCCTCAATTACTATGGACTCGTCGTTTAGCGGATGGTCGTGATATGTGTGCACAAGAATGGTTGACGGGCAAAATCTTGACCCCCTACGATATGAATCGCAAGCAGATTATCAATATCTTGAACCGCCTTCACCGCTCGCGTCCCTTGATGAAGCAGTTGAGCCGTTTGGGCTATACCATGGAAACACCAGTTGATTTGCTACGTTCTTGGCAGCAAGGAGTTCCAGAAATCTTGAAGCAGAACCACTATTTGAACAGTGTGATTGCTGAGCTAGGTAAGACGGTTCCAGGTTTTAGGGAAGACCATGCAACGATTGTGCATGGAGATCTTCGTCATAGTAATTGGATTGAGACAGAGAGTGGACTCGTTTATCTAGTGGATTGGGATTCGGTTCGTCTGACGGATCGTATGTTTGATGTAGCGCATTTGCTATGCCACTACATTCCGGATCATCAGTGGCGCCAATGGTTGAGAGACTACGGCTATAAGTACAATCAGACAGTGTTAGATAAATTGTATTGGTATGGTCAGTATTCTTACTTGAACCAGATTGCCAAATACTGTGAAAATCAAGATTTAGACAATGTAAACCGGGAGATTTACGCCTTGCGTGTCTTCCGTGACAAGTATGGAAAGAAGAGATGAGAGTTAGAAATCGTAAAGGGGCTACAGAATTACTAGAGGCCAATCCTCAGTATGTGGTCCTCAATCCCTTAGAAGCAAAAGGGAAATGGCGAGACTTGTTTGGAAATGATCATCCTATTCATGTTGAGGTTGGAAGTGGGAAAGGGGCCTTCGTATCTGGAATGGCCAAGCAAAATCCCGACATCAACTACATCGGGATTGATATCCAAAAGTCGGTATTGAGTTATGCCTTGGATAAGGTATTAGAAGTTGGAGTGCCCAATATCAAGTTGCTGTGGGTAGATGGTTCAGATCTGACCGACTACTTTGAAGACGGTGAGATTGATCGTCTCTACCTAAACTTTTCAGATCCCTGGCCTAAAAAACGCCATGAAAAGCGTCGTTTGACTTACAAGAGTTTCTTGGATACCTTCAAGCGCATCTTGCCTGAGAATGGGGAAATCCATTTCAAGACAGACAATCGTGGCTTATTTGAGTATAGTCTAGTGAGCTTTTCTCAGTATGGGATGAAACTCAATGGTGTTTGGCTGGACTTGCATGCCAGTGATTTTGAAGGCAATGTCATGACAGAATATGAGCAAAAATTCTCCAGCAAAGGTCAAGTGATCTATCGAGTTGAAGCAGAATTTTAAGAAATAGCTTGAAAACCAGCTGTTTGAGTGCTAATGCTTTACATAAATTGACAAACGTGCTATACTGATAGTAAGAATATGAGAAAGAGAGGCGGGGAAATATCTTCGCCTCTTGCTTATGAGGAGGTGGACGCAATCGCAACAATCGTAGAATTAGTCAGAGAAGTTGTAGAACCTGTCATCCAAGCACCTTTCGAGCTCGTGGATATCGAGTATGGAAAGATTGGCAGTGACATGATTCTCAGTATTTTTGTAGATAAACCCGAAGGAATTACCTTGAACGACACGGCAGACTTGACAGAAATCATCAGTCCTGTCTTAGATACCATCAAGCCCGATCCCTTCCCAGAACAATATTTCCTAGAAATCACCAGTCCAGGCTTGGAACGTCCTTTGAAAACCAAGGATGCTGTCGCTGGAGCTGTTGGGAAATACATCCATGTCGGGCTCTACCAAGCCATTGATAAGCAAAAAGTCTTTGAAGGCACCTTGGTATCCTTTGAAGGGGATGAGTTGACTATGGAGTATATGGACAAGACACGTAAGAAAACCGTTCAAATTCCATACAGTTTAGTATCAAAAGCACGTTTAGCAGTAAAACTATAGAAAAGAAAGGATAGCTTTTGAGGATTCAAAAGTAAAAAGAACATGAGTAAAGAAATGCTAGAGGCCTTCCGCATTTTGGAAGAAGACAAGGGAATCAAAAAAGAAGACATCATCGACGCAGTAGTAGAGTCGCTTCGTTCCGCTTATCGCAGACGCTATGGTCAATCTGACAGCGTAGCTATTGATTTCAACGAAAAGACAGGTGACTTTACTGTCTATACTGTCCGTGAAGTTGTTGATGAAGTATTTGATAGCCGTTTGGAAATCAGTTTAAAAGATGCCCTTGCTATTAATTCAGCCTATGAGCTTGGGGACAAGATTAAATTTGAAGAAGCACCAGGTGAGTTTGGTCGTGTAGCAGCCCAATCTGCCAAACAAACCATCATGGAAAAAATGCGCAAGCAAACACGTGCTATCACCTACAATACTTACAAAGAGCATGAGCAAGAAATCATGTCAGGTACAGTAGAACGTTTTGACAACCGCTTTATCTATGTCAACCTTGGCAGCATCGAAGCACAATTGTCAAAACAAGACCAAATTCCTGGAGAAGTGTTTGCTTCCCACGATCGTATTGAGGTTTACGTTTATAAAGTTGAAGACAACCCTCGTGGTGTCAACGTCTTTGTTAGTCGTAGCCACCCAGAAATGATCAAACGATTGATGGAACAAGAGATTCCAGAAGTATATGATGGAACTGTTGAAATCATGAGCGTAGCCCGTGAAGCAGGTGACCGTACGAAAGTTGCTGTTCGTAGCCACAATCCTAACGTGGATGCTATCGGAACAATCGTTGGACGTGGTGGAGCGAACATCAAGAAAATTACTAGCAAATTCCACCCAGCTCGCTACGATGCTAAGAGTGACCGCATGGTACCGGTAGAAGAAAACATCGACGTTATCGAATGGGTAGCAGATCCAGCTGAGTTTATCTACAATGCCATTGCTCCTGCCGAAGTTGACCAAGTTATCTTTGATGAAAATGACAGCAAACGTGCCTTGGTGGTTGTGCCAGATAACAAACTATCTCTTGCTATCGGTCGTCGTGGACAAAATGTTCGCTTAGCAGCACATTTGACTGGTTACCGTATCGATATCAAGTCTGCAAGTGAATTTGAAGCTATGGAAGAAGCAGGTCAAGTGGATTACGCTGAAACAGACGAATTGACTGAAGAATAAGATCTGCAAGAGGAGGGAAAGATGAAAACAAGAAAAATCCCTTTGCGCAAGTCTGTTGTATCCAATGAAGTGATTGACAAGCGTGATTTGCTCCGTATTGTCAAGAACAAAGAAGGTGAGGTCTTTATCGACCCGACAGGCAAGGCTAATGGCCGGGGCGCTTATATCAAGCTAGACAATGCAGAAGCCCTAGAGGCTAAAAAGAAAAAAGTCTTTAACCGTAGCTTTAACATGGAAGTCGAAGAAAGCTTTTATGACGAGTTGATCGCCTATGTTGATCACAAAGTAAAAAGAAGAGAGTTAGGACTTGAATAAGCAAAAAGTAAGTAATCTCTTGGGATTGGCTCAGCGAGCAGGGAAAATCATCTCGGGTGAAGAAATGGTTGTCAAAGCCATTCAAGACCGGAAGGTTAAATTGGTATTTCTAGCTCATGATGCTAGCCCAAATCTAACCAAGAAGATTCAGGATAAAAGCCACTATTATCAAGTAGAAGTTATTACCGTGTTTTCAACACTGGAATTAAGCATAGCAGTCGGAAAATCGAGAAAGGTTCTGGCTGTAACAGATGCTGGATTTACAAAGAAAATGAGGTCTCTTATGGAATAGAAGAGGAGGACATGATTTGTCTAAGAAAAGATTGTACGAAATCGCAAAAGAACTTGGAAAAGAAAGTAAGGAAGTTGTAGCGCGTGCAAAAGAGCTGGGCTTGGAAGTGAAAAGCCATGCATCAAGCGTAGAGGCGGCTGCTGCTGAGCAAATCGCGGCTAGCTTTAAGCCTGCTACTCCAAAAACAGAAGCAAAACCTGTAGCACCAAAAGCAAGTGTAGAAAAGAAAGTTGAAAAGCCTGTATCAGATAAACCAGTTGTCGCTAAGGAAGAAAGTAAACCAGCTACACCTGCAGCTCCTAAGGAAGAAAAAGTAGTGGCCGCAAGACCACAGAGTCGAAACTTCAAGGCGGAGCGTGAGGCGCGTGCCAAAGAGCAGGCAGAACGACGCAAACAAAACAAGGGCAACAACCGTGACCAACAACAAAACGGAAACCGTCAGAAAAATGACGGCCGTAATGGTGGTAAACCTGGTCAAGGGAACCGCGACAATCGCCGACTCAACGACCAAGGGAAAAAATCACAAGGTCAAGGGAATCGTGGCAATGATCGCCGTCAGCAACAAGACTTCCAGCCAAAACAAGCTGGACCACGTGTTGACTTTAAAGCCCGTGCAGCAGCCCTAAAAGCAGAGCAAAATGCAGAGTACGCACGCTCAAGCGAGGAGCGCTTCAAACAATCGCAAGCAGCCAAAGAAGCCTTGGCTCAAGCTAACAAACGCAAGGAGCCAGAGGAAATCTTTGAAGAAGCTGCTAAGCTAGCTGAACAAACGCAGCCAGCCGTAACAGTAGCTCCTGTAGCGAAAGAAGCGCCAGTGGATACACGTCGTAAAAAACAAGCTCGACCAGACAAAGAACGTGACGATTATGATCACGAAGAAGATGGTCCTAGAAAACAACAAAAGAATCGAAGTAGTCAGAATCAAGTGAGAAATCAAAGAAATAGTAACTGGAATAACAACAAGAAAAATAAAAAAGGGAACAAGCAAAACAACCGTAACCAGGCTCCAAAACCTGTTACAGAGCGTAAGTTCCACGAATTGCCAACAGAATTTGAGTATACAGATGGTATGACTGTTGCGGAAATCGCAAAACGGATCAAACGTGAACCAGCTGAAATCGTTAAGAAACTCTTTATGATGGGTGTGATGGCCACACAAAACCAATCCTTAGATGGAGAAACCATCGAACTCCTCATGGTGGATTACGGTATCGAAGCCAAACAAAAGGTTGAAGTGGATAATGCCGACATCGAACGTTTCTTTGTCGAAGATGGCTATCTTAATGAAGATGAATTGGTTGAGCGTCCACCAGTTGTAACCATCATGGGACACGTTGACCATGGTAAAACAACCCTCTTGGATACCCTTCGTAACTCTCGTGTTGCGACAGGTGAAGCAGGTGGTATCACGCAGCATATCGGTGCCTACCAAATCGTGGAAAATGGCAAGAAGATTACCTTCCTTGATACACCAGGACACGCGGCCTTTACCTCTATGCGTGCGCGTGGTGCATCTGTTACCGATATTACTATCTTGGTTGTAGCGGCCGACGACGGGGTTATGCCTCAGACTATCGAAGCCATCAACCACTCAAAAGCGGCAAACGTTCCAATTATCGTGGCTATCAACAAGATTGATAAACCAGGTGCCAACCCAGAACGCGTTATCGGTGAATTGGCAGAGCATGGTGTTATGTCAACAGCTTGGGGTGGTGATTCTGAATTTGTTGAAATCTCAGCTAAATTCAACCAAAACATCGATGAACTCTTAGAAACGGTCCTACTTGTGGCTGAAATCCAAGAACTCAAAGCAGACCCAACAGTGCGTGCGATTGGTACGGTTATCGAAGCGCGCTTGGATAAAGGAAAAGGTGCGGTCGCAACCCTTCTTGTCCAACAAGGTACCTTGAATGTCCAAGACCCAATCGTTGTCGGAAATACCTTCGGTCGTGTCCGTGCTATGACCAATGACCTTGGTCGTCGTGTCAAGGTTGCAGGCCCATCAACACCAGTTTCTATTACAGGTTTGAACGAAGCGCCAATGGCGGGTGACCACTTTGCCGTTTACGAAGATGAAAAATCTGCGCGTGCAGCCGGTGAAGAACGTGCCAAACGTGCTCTTATGAAGCAACGTCAAGCTACTCAACGTGTCAGCCTTGAAAACCTCTTTGATACGCTTAAAGCTGGTGAGCTTAAGTCAGTTAATGTTATCATCAAGGCCGACGTACAAGGTTCTGTTGAAGCCCTTTCTGCCTCACTTCAAAAGATCGATGTAGAAGGTGTCAAAGTTACCATTGTCCACTCGGCAGTCGGTGCTATCAACGAATCTGACGTGACTCTTGCGGAAGCTTCAAATGCCTTTATCGTTGGTTTCAACGTACGCCCTACACCACAAGCGCGTCAACAAGCGGAAGCTGACGATGTAGAAATCCGTCTCCACAGCATTATCTATAAGGTTATCGAAGAGATGGAAGAAGCCATGAAAGGGATGCTTGACCCAGAATTCGAAGAAAAAGTTATCGGTGAAGCAGTTATCCGTGAAACCTTCAAGGTATCTAAAGTGGGAACCATTGGTGGATTCATGGTTATCAACGGTAAGGTTACCCGTGACTCGAAAGTCCGTGTTATCCGTGACGGTGTCGTTATCTATGATGGCGAACTCGCAAGCTTGAAACACTACAAAGACGACGTGAAAGAAGTTACAAACGGTCGTGAAGGTGGATTGATGATTGATGGCTACAATGATATCAAGACTGATGATGTGATTGAGGCCTATGTCATGGAAGAAATCAAGAGATAAGATTTTTGCTCCTTTCTTAGGTGGTGAGGGACGCAAGCAAACCGATGGTTTCATTGCTTATTTTTGAGTCTAGTGTCTCAAAAATCCCCTGTGATGGGACTGATAAATCAGTTCCATCACTTTCACCACAGCGAAAGAAGCGGATGAGTTCAAATTGAACTTCGTTTCAATTTGAGCTGAAAATCAATAAATTTAAAAATAGCTAGGTCTGCTGGCCTAGCTTTTGGGTCAAAGTAGAGAAAGGAATATCATGGCAAATCATTTCCGTACGGATCGTGTGGGCATGGAAATCAAGCGTGAAGTCAACGAGATTTTGCAAAAGAAGGTCCGTGATCCGCGTGTCCAAGGTGTGACCATTACAGATGTTCAGATGCTGGGTGACTTGTCTGTTGCCAAGGTTTACTACACCATTTTGAGTAACCTTGCTTCGGATAACCAAAAAGCTCAAATCGGGCTTGAAAAAGCAACTGGTACAATCAAACGTGAACTTGGTCGCAATTTGAAATTGTACAAAATCCCAGATTTAACCTTCGTCAAAGATGAGTCCATTGAATATGGAAACAAGATTGACGAGATGCTACGCAATCTGGATAAGAACTAAGAAAGAGGGGCAACCCTCTTTTTTGTTGCCAGAGTATGATCATTGCTATTTGACGATGTATCTATCTGATAAAAATCGGTTTAAAAAATTTGTAAATTTCACATAGTATGATATGATAAAGTCTGATATGAATGAAAAACGGAGAGACATATGGCTAAACAAGATATAGCTATGCAAGTGCTGCAACAAGTAGTAAAATTACCCGTGGTCAAAGTTGATCGGGAGAAATTTTTAGTAGAAAAGTTTTCAAAGGAATTAGATCGCAAGGACATTTCAACTTTGATTGAACAAGGACCGACTTCTTTGTTGCCCCAGGAAAGCTTGGATCGAGTGGCCAAGGCCTGTATTAAGGACAATGTCCTGTTAGCCAGTGGAACATCGGTGTTAGCAGGTCTACCTGGAGGCCTTGCTATGGCGATCACTATCCCGACAGACGTAGCCCAGTTTTATGCTTTTTCATTGAAACTAGCTCAAGAACTAGGGTATATTTACGGATTTGATGATCTTTGGGCATCGCGCAATGAGTTAAGTGAAGATGCTAAAAACACTCTCTTGCTGTATCTCGGTGTGATGCTGGGAGTAAATGGCGCAGGTGCCTTGCTTCGATCAGGCGGTGTGACAGTAGCCAAGCAAGTCATAAAAGTAGTGAACAAGAAAGCCTTGACAAAAACTCTTTGGTATCCGATTTTAGAAAAAGTTTTGAAAATTTTTGGTGTCAATCTGACAAAAGGAGGCCTAGCTAAAGGGATGGGGAAAGTGATTCCTATCCTAGGTGGAGTCATTTCTGGTGGCTTAACCTTTGCGACCATGAAACCGATGGGAGAAAGATTGCAACAGGAATTGTCCAAGCTAGTCAACTACAATGAAGTGCAATATCAAAGAGACGTTGATACTATCCGAAAAGAGGTCGAAATCATCGAAGGTGAGTAATATGGGATTCATTAAAATTCTAGCCAAGACTTACGGGAATTACTTTTTTGTGATGCAAAGCATCAAAGTCCTGAAGAACATGAAAAAAGACGACAATGCTCTAGTAGGTTTCGGGAAAGTACTGCTTGCTGACAAGTTGATGGATGTAGCCCAGTGGCTCGCAAAACCAGATGATAAGGAATAACTTGAAATGAAAGAAACTAGCAGGAACTCTTCTGCTAGTTTTTTAATCTCTTTCCATATGGTATAATATAAGCAGTAAAATCATTTTATACTCTTCGAAAATCTCTTCAAACCACGTCAGCTTCACCTTGCCGTAGGTATGGTTACTGACTTCGTCAGTTCTATCCACAACCTCAAAACACTGTTTTGAGCAACCTGCGGCTAGCTTCCTAGTTTGCTCTTTGATTTTCATTGAGTATTAGAACATACAATGGAGGTCGTCATGGACAATATCATCGATGTGTCAATACCCGTTGCAGAAGTGGTAGACAAGCACCCAGAAGTTTTGGAAATCCTAGTGGAGCTCGGTTTTAAACCACTTGCTAATCCCTTGATGCGCAATACAGTCGGTCGCAAAGTATCGCTTAAGCAGGGTTCTAAACTTGAAGGAACGCCTATGGACAAGATTGTCCGCACACTGGAAGCGAATGGTTACGAAGTGATTGGATTAGACTAATGGCAGATGAACGGATTCATATCCTACGGGATATTTTGTTAGAATTGCACAACGGCGCCTCTCCCGAGTCAGTTCAGGAGCGTTTTGATGCGACTTTTACGGGTGTTTCAGCCATTGAGATTTCCCTCATGGAGCACGAGCTGATGAACTCAGACTCAGGTGTCACCTTTGAAGATGTCATGGAACTCTGCGATGTCCATGCTAATCTTTTTAAAAATGCTGTTAAGGGCGTCGAAGTAGAGGATACTGAACACCCTGGCCACCCAGTTCGCGTCTTCAAGGATGAAAATCTGGCTCTCCGTGCAGCTTTGATTCGCATTCGGAGACTGTTGGATACCTATGAGTCTATGGAAGATGAGGAAATGCTGGCAGAGATGCGCAAGGGCTTGGTCCGTCAAATGGGGCTTTTGGGGCAATTTGATATCCACTACCAGCGCAAGGAAGAGCTCTTCTTTCCTATCATGGAGCGCTATGGACACGATTCACCTCCCAAAGTTATGTGGGGAGTGGATGATCAGATCAGAGAACTCTTTCAGACAGCTCTAGCGACGGCTAAGGCACTACCCGAAGTGGCGATTAACACTGTAAAAGAAGATTTTGAAGCTTTTGCGACAGAGTTTGAAAGTATGATTTTCAAGGAAGAGTCCATTCTTCTCATGATTCTCCTTGAGTCCTTTAGTCAGGATGACTGGATTCAGATTGCGGAGGAGAGCGATGCCTACGGCTATGCCATCATCCGTCCGTCTGAGAAATGGGTGCCAGAGCGTCAGAGTTTCGTTGAGGAAAAAAGTGCAGAAGAGCCCGTACAACTAGACACGGCTGAAGGTCAAGTTCAGCAAGTCATCAATACTCCAGAAGGACAGTTCACCATTACCTTTACCCCTAAGGAAAAGGAAGCAGTGCTGGACCGTCATAGTCAACAGGCTTTTGGGAATGGCTATCTCTCCGTCGAGCAGGCCAACCTCATCCTCAATCACCTCCCTATGGAGATCACCTTTGTCAATAAAGACGACATTTTTCAGTACTACAATGACAATGCGCCAGCTGATGAGATGATTTTCAAACGGACGCCGTCCCAAGTTGGGCGCAATGTTGAACTCTGTCATCCGCCTAAGTACCTAGACAAGGTGAAGGCTGTCATGAAAGGTCTTCGTGAAGGTAAAAAGGACAAGTATGAAATGTGGTTCAAGTCGGAGTCGCGAGGCAAGTTTGTCCACATCACCTATGCTGCGGTACACGATGAAAACGGGGAATTCCAAGGCGTGTTGGAGTATGTTCAGGATATCCAGCCCTACCGAGAGATTGATACGGACTATTTCCGTGGATTAGAATAAGGAGAATCAATGAGTTACGAACAGGAATTTATGAAGGAATTCGAAGCCTGGGTCAATACCCAGATCATGATCAACGACATGGCGCACAAGGAAAGTCAAAAAGTCTACGAAGAAGACCAAGACGAGCGTGCCAAAGATGCCATGATTCGCTACGAGAGCCGTTTGGATGCCTACCAGTTCTTGCTTGGTAAGTTTGAAAATTTCAAGGCAGGCAAGGGATTCCATGATTTACCAGAAGGCTTGTTTGGTGAGCGAAACTATTAAAATACAGATACTTTCTTGATTTTTTGCCAAAATCTTGATAGAATATCTTTATTAAATCCTTGTCAGAGCAGGGATTTTTTATTGAAAGGATTTTATCATGTCAAAGAAACTCCAACGTAAAAAACAATTGCGAAATAGCCTTCGTCGTTCAGGTGCCTTTTCAAGTACGGTGACCAAGGTTGTAGAAGAGACCAAGAAAGTCGTGAAACACGCAGAAAAGTCTGCCAGCGAAGCAGGAAAAGTTGTCTCTAAAAAAGTGGAACAAGCAGTAGAAGCGACTAAGGAACAAGCTCAAAAAGTAGCCAATTCAGTAGAAGATTTCGCAGCGACTTTGGGTGGCCTCTCAGTAGATCGTGCTAAGACTTTCTATGATGAAGGCATCAAATCAGCTGCTGACTTTAAAAACTGGACTGAAAAAGAACTCCTTGCCTTGAAGGGAATTGGTCCAGCTACCATCAAGAAATTAAAAGAGCACGGAATCAGCTTCAAGTAATCTTTCTTGAGCCTTGCATTTCCGAGAAAAACTTGCTACAATAAAGCCATCAGAGGTGTTTTGAATCCCACATTTTACAGAAAGTGGCGGTGCTGAGAAGTCCACAAATGTATCAAAACTGGTTGCTGATGGATGAAAAATGAGATAATATTGTCTTTTTATTATAAAGACGAGAGTTGCGGGCTCTGCCCGAAATTGGGTGGTACCGCGGATAAACACATTCGTCCCTGTCATGTAGATGGCAGGGGCGATTTTTTGTAGAAAGCGAGGTAGAAGGATGACAAGAGCAGAGTTGCCAGAACGTTTAGAAACCGAACGGCTAGTCTTACGAGTCCGTACCGTGGCTGATGTTGTGGATATCTTTGACTATGCCAGTAGGCCAGAAGTTTCCTACCCAGCAGGCTTTCCGCCCGTCAAGAGCTTGGAAGATGAGATTTATTATCTGGAGCATATTCTGCCCGAGCGTAATGAAAAGAACAATCTCCCAGCGGGCTATGGAATTGTCGCTAAAGGAACCGATAAGGTCATAGGCTCTGTTGATTTCCCTCGTCGTCACGAGGATGATGTCTTGGAGATTGGCTATATCTTACATCCAGACTATTGGGGTTTAGGTTATATTCCAGAGGCGGCACGTGCCTTGATTGACCTAGCTTTTAAAGAACTTGCTCTTCACAAGATTGAACTGACTTGCTTTGGGTATAACCTTCAAAGTCAACGAGTTGCAGAGAAACTTGGCTTTACCCTCGAAGCTCGCATCCGAGATCGTAAAGATGCCCAAGGCAATCGCTGTGATGATTTGAGATACGGCTTGCTGAGGAGTGAGTGGGGGAGTTTTTAATGAGTAAGATATATTCTTGTTTTTATATGCTTTAAGGGAGACATGATGAGAAGTAGTCATAATCAAATATTAGATGCTTGGATTACAGTAGAACAATTATCAGAAGGGAATATTGAAAAAAGTGATTCTAAGTATAAGATTTTTCAAGGTGATGATTATCAATCAATATTAAAAGATTTTTTTAAACGTCAAAAATTAAAATCCAGTTCAGGGATTGCTGTTTATTGTGGAATTTTCCCTTTTCGAAAAATTATTGAAGTGTTAAGAGGCAAATACAATTTAAAGGCGACGGAGGAAGAATTGGGAAGAGCTTCTTATAAATTTACTTTTGCTCTATACTTTGATAAAGATTTGAAGTTCTTAGCTGATAAGTTTTTTTTAACCATGAGTGGGCAAATTTTCAAAAATGGGGAATTGCCTAAAGATTTCTTAATAGCAGAAAATGAGCTTCGAGAACAATTAGGTCAGGAGTTTCTTGATGGAGAGTTCAACGAAGTTTTTAGTAAACTTCTCAAAAAGTATGAGATTTCACCAAGTGATTGCAGATATTATTTTGTTAAGAATTTTGATGACGAAATAAATTTACATTCATTTTTTCTAAAGGATTTGAAATATGCAAAATCAATTTATAATGAAAATCTCAATAGTTATTTGTCAGGATTCGATTCTGTAAGGGTCAATTTGGACAGCAATAAAGAATCATCTTATTTTAATCCCAAAGATTTAGAAACAATACTTGAACCGAAAAATTATCCATTAGGAAGATTTCCTAGTAACCCTAGATATGCTCTTTCTATGATGCAACAAGTAGCTGTAAATCTAGCTTCAAATGCGGATGAGGAGGTGAGAAGTGTCAATGGACCTCCGGGGACTGGTAAAACGACACTTTTAAAAGACATTTTTGCAGATTTAGTAACGGAACAGGCTAGAATTATTAGTGAATTATCGGCTCCTAAACTTAAAGGGAATCTAGTTTATCATGACAATCCTTATCTTATTGCAAAATTACCAAAAGAAATTGCAGATAAAGGAATCGTAGTTGCAAGTTCTAACAATGGAGCTGTTAAAAATATTGTTAATGAATTACCCCAAAGAAAAGAAATCTATCAGAAATCAAATTGGTTAGATGAATTAAAGAAAATTAATTATTTTGCTGAAATCAGTAATGATTTATTGTTAGAAGATGAAGATGTTTCTAACGACAAAAAACATTGGGGATTATTTTCGATAGAAGGTGGAAAAAAACAGAATAGAGACCGTCTGCAAAATGTTTTAAAAGCAATACGACAAGAATTGAATTCGGATAAATTTCAATCGAATCCATCAGTATACGAAGAGTTTAAAATTCAATATCAGAAGCTGTTTGATAAAAGAGAAAAGATGCAAGAGATAGCGGATAAGATTCGATTTTATGTAAGATCGAAAAATGCTTACCAGCAGTTTGAGGTAGAGTTTCATCAGGATGATGCTCAAAGACGTTCAGAACTATCTAAAATACGGGATAAATATACTCAATTAGAAAATAGTAAAAAGAAAATAGAAACTGAGCTGTCTGAACGCGAGCATCTTATTTCTGTGTCAAATGTTAACAAACAGATTGCAGTACAAGATATTGAGTCAATTAAATTAAATGCTCCACGCTTCTTATGGTTTAAAAGACTTTTCACACCATCGAAATTAGATACTTATTTAATGAGATTGAATCAAGCAAATGAAAGTCTAAAAGCAGAAATGAAGAAGATATATGATGAAAGCCAATATTGCTACAGTTTGCAAAAAGAGATTGAAAAGTATGAATTTGAATTAAATCAACTGAGTCAAAGACAACAGAAGTATAATGAATGGAAATCTAAACAAGAGGATGAATTAATTCGCCATCAGGAAAAGTGTTTAAAATTACAATCTGAACTTGCTACATGTACAGTTAATAAGTTGAATTTTTCCGTTCCGTATGAAGAGCTGCAAGTATCAAATTTTTGGTTTGATGATGCCTATCGAGAAGAGCAGAGTCGTTTGTTTATTAAAGCACTTGCAGTTAGGAAACAATTTATATATGACAATCAAAAGCATTTTGAAAAAGCGTTATGGATTTGGGAGAAACCTCAAAACTATTCAATGAGAGATAATGCTAGTGATTTATATAAAACTTCATGGGATTGGATTAATTTCACTGTTCCAGTTATTAGTACAACTTTTGCAAGCTTTAATTCCATGTTTTGGTGTTTGCCTGAAAATAGTATCGGTAATGTATTTATTGATGAAGCTGGTCAGGCATTACCTCAAGCAAGTGTGGGGGCTATTTTTAGAAGTAAGCATATTATGGCTGTTGGGGATCCTTCTCAAATACAACCAGTACAGACTATGGATAAAAATATTTTAGGATTTTTAGCACAGCATCACAAGATAGCCTCTAAATATCTTGTATCATCAACGCAAGAATTGATGGATTCTGCTAGTAGATATGGTTTTAAAAAACAAGATGGGACATGGATAGGACTTCCTCTCTGGGTTCATCGTCGTTCTAGTGATCCGATGTTCAGTATTTCCAATAAAATTTCTTATGATAATTTAATGGTTCAAGGAAAGGAAGAAGCTCGAGGTATGGGAGAATGGTTTGACGTTGGTGGAGATGCTAAGGATAAATTTGTTCCTGAGCAAGCTGATTATTTGAAAGAAGAGTTGCAGAAAAGATATGAGGAATTTGATGATATTTATGTCATTACTCCTTTTAAAAATGTATCGGTTCAACTAGCAAAAGAACTAGATAAAATCGGTTTCACAAAGCGGGAAAATGGAAAACCTATAAATGTAGGGACGGTACATACTTTCCAAGGAAAAGAAAATAAGATTGTATATTTTGTGCTTGGAGCAGATAATATGAGTGAGGGGGCTGCTCGCTGGGCTGTCTCTGAGCCCAATATTTTAAACGTTGCAGCGACTAGAGCTAAAGAAGAGTTTTATATTATTGGGAATAAATCTCTTTACAAAGCCACACAGAGCCCTATTATAAGAGATACTATTGACATTTTAGATGCTTATCAAAGTAGCTTAGAAATTAACTAGAAAGGACACACACATGTCTAAAGAACTTTCACCTAAATACAATCCAGCCGAGGTTGAGGTTGGTCGTTACCAAAAATGGCTTGATGCCGATGTTTTCAAGCCTTCAGGCGATCAAAAGGCTAAGCCTTATTCAATCGTCATTCCACCACCAAACGTAACTGGGAAACTTCACCTTGGTCACGCTTGGGATACAACTCTTCAGGATATCATCATCCGTCAAAAACGCATGCAAGGTTTCGATACGCTTTGGCTTCCTGGTATGGACCACGCAGGGATTGCGACTCAGGCTAAGGTCGAGGAGCGCTTGCGTGGTGAGGGTATTAGCCGTTATGATCTCGGTCGTGAAAAATTCCTCGAGAAAGTCTGGGAATGGAAAGACGAATATGCGACGACTATCAAGGAACAATGGGGCAAGATGGGGCTCTCTGTAGACTACTCTCGTGAGCGTTTCACTCTTGATGAAGGTTTGTCAAAAGCTGTTCGCAAGGTTTTCGTGGACCTTTACAAGAAAGGCTGGATCTACCGTGGTGAGTTTATCATCAACTGGGACCCCGCAGCTCGCACAGCCCTTTCTGATATCGAGGTGATCCACAAGGACGTCGAAGGTGCCTTCTACCACATGAACTACATGCTAGAAGACGGTTCACGCGCCCTTGAAGTTGCGACAACTCGTCCTGAGACCATGTTTGGGGACGTTGCGGTTGCGGTCAATCCAGAAGACCCACGCTACAAGGACTTGATTGGAAAAAATGTCATCCTTCCTATCGCTAATAAATTGATTCCAATCGTTGGAGATGAGCACGCAGATCCTGAGTTTGGTACAGGTGTCGTGAAAATCACACCTGCCCACGACCCTAATGACTTCTTGGTTGGTCAACGTCATAACTTGCCACAAGTCAACGTTATGAACGACGATGGAACCATGAATGACTTGGCCTTCGAATTTGCAGGCATGGACCGTTTCGAAGCTCGTAAGGCAGTCGTTGCTAAGTTGGAAGAAATCGGTGCCCTCGTTAAAATCGAAAAACGTGTCCACAGTGTTGGTCACTCAGAACGTACAGGTGTTGTGGTTGAGCCACGCTTGTCTACGCAATGGTTCGTCAAGATGGACCAATTGGCCAAAAATGCCATTGCCAACCAAGACACAGACGACAAGGTAGAATTCTACCCACCTCGTTTCAACGATACCTTCCTCCAATGGATGGAAAATGTCCACGACTGGGTTATCTCTCGTCAGCTCTGGTGGGGGCACCAAATCCCTGCTTGGTACAATGCTGAGGGTGAAATGTACGTCGGCGAAGAAGCACCTGAAGGTGATGGTTGGACTCAGGACGAAGATGTCTTGGATACTTGGTTCAGTTCTGCCCTTTGGCCATTCTCAACCATGGGTTGGCCTGATGTTGACTCAGAAGACTTCAAGCGCTACTTCCCAACTTCAACCTTGGTAACAGGTTACGACATCATCTTCTTCTGGGTGTCTCGCATGATCTTCCAATCCTTGGAATTCACTGGACGTCAGCCATTCCAAAACGTTCTTATCCACGGTCTCATTCGAGATGAGCAAGGACGCAAGATGTCGAAATCTCTCGGAAACGGGATTGACCCAATGGATGTCATCGAGAAATATGGTGCCGATGCCCTTCGTTGGTTCCTTTCAAACGGTTCTGCCCCTGGTCAAGACGTGCGCTTCTCTTACGAGAAAATGGATGCTTCTTGGAACTTCATTAACAAGATCTGGAACATCTCTCGCTACATCCTCATGAACAATGAAGGATTGACCCTTGAGCAAGCAAGTGCCAATGTGGAAAAAGTTGCCAACAAAGAAGCTGGAAACGTCACAGACCGCTGGATTCTCCACAACCTCAATGAAACGATCGGCAAAGTTACTGAAAACTTTGACAAGTTTGAGTTTGGTGTAGCTGGACATATCCTCTACAACTTCATCTGGGACGAGTTTGCGGACTGGTATGTTGAGTTGACCAAGGAAGTCCTTTATAGCGATAACGAAGAAGAGAAAGTCATCACACGTTCTGTTCTCCTTTATACTTTGGACAAGATCCTTCGTCTCCTTCACCCAATCATGCCATTCGTGACAGAGGAAATCTTTGGACAAATCTCAGAAGGATCTATCGTTACAGCGGAATACCCAACTGTTAACCCAGCCTTTGAAGATCTTGCTGCTCACACAGGTGTGGAAAGTCTTAAAGACTTGATCCGTGCTGTTCGGAATGCGCGTGCAGAAGTAAACGTAGCACCAAGCAAGCCAATCACCATCCTTGTGAAGACTAGCGATAGTGATTTGGAAGCCTTCTTTAACAGCAATGTTAACTACATCAAACGCTTCACAAATCCAGAACACTTGGAAATCGCATCAAACATCCCTGCACCTGAACTCGCTATGTCAAGCGTCATCACAGGAGCAGAAATCTACTTGCCACTCGCAGACCTCCTCAACGTCGAAGAAGAACTGGCTCGTCTCGACAAGGAACTGGCTAAATGGCAAAAAGAACTGGATATGGTCGGTAAGAAGCTCTCTAACGAACGCTTCGTAGCCAATGCCAAACCAGAAGTCGTTCAAAAAGAACGCGACAAACAAGCCGACTACCAAGCGAAATATGATGCGACCGTCGCACGTATTGATGAGATGAAGAAGTTGGTGAAATAAACTATAAACCTCGGCAATTTGCTGAGGTTTTTGGTATAATAGATAACAGTGTGTATTTTATGTAATATATTTTTATTTTTTAAAAGGCTTAATCATGATTAATATAATAGATTTATTTAGCGGTGCAGGTGGATTAACTGAGGGATTCAGAAATCAGCAATATAAAATATTGGGACACGTAGAGAAAGAAAAAGCAGCTTGTGAAACTTTAAAACTTAGGGAAGTATATTATTATTTAAAGGAAAAAAATAAATTAGGACTTTATAATGACTTTTTAAATAGTAAGACTAGTATAGAGGATTTGTTGAAACATGTACCTCAAGAAAAATTGAATAAAATTCTTAACTTTGAAATTAGTCAAGAAAATATTCACAGTATTTTTAGTTTTTTTGATAATTTAGGGGAAAACGTTGATGGAATTATAGGAGGTCCTCCATGCCAAGCTTATTCAACCATTGGAAGAGCTAGAAATGCTAGTAAAAAGTCTTCAGATGAAAGAATTTATTTATATAAATTTTATATACATTTTTTAAACAAGTATCAACCCCAATTTTTTATTTTTGAAAATGTAAAAGGATTATTGAGTTTTAGAGATGCTGATGATGAGTTTTTATTGCCTAGAATGAAAAAAGAATTTGAAGAGGCCGGCTATTCTTTAGGTTATGAAGTTTTAAATACTAAAAACTATGGTGTTCCACAATCAAGAGAAAGACTTATTATCTTTGGAGTGATGAACAGGAAAAAAGAACTTATTCAGGAATTCTTTAAAAATCTTAAAAAATATGAAGAAAATGAGGTGGATGTTAAAACAGCTTTTCAGGGATTACCTAGTTTAAAGGCGGGAGAAGTAAACAATTCTTATACAAATTTATCAAATGATTATGTTGAACAAAATTTTTTACAGGATTCTAAAACGCCATTAACTCAAAATATTGCAAGACCAAATAATAGCAACGATTTAGCAATTTATAAAATTGTAGCAGAAGCTAAGAAAAATGGTAAAAATATTAAATACAGTGAACTTGACTCAAAGCTAAAAACCCATAAACATACGGATAAATTTTTGGACAGATTCAAAGCTCTTTCATGGAATTCTCCATCACATACAGTAGTTGCCCATATTTCAAAAGATGGTCATCATTATATTCATCCAGATACAAAACAAAATAGATCAATTACTGTGAGAGAGGCAGCTAGATTACAGGGATTTCCGGATAATTACTATTTTTTAGATTCTAGAACCAGTGCTTTTACACAAATTGGTAATGCAGTTCCTCCAATTTTTAGTAAAAAGATGGCTGATGCGATTTTAACATTGGAATTTAAATAAAAATCAACATATGTTCATCATTATTTAGAAATTGAACATATGTTGATTTTTTAGTTAAAAAAGATCGAACGCAGCAAGAAGTTGAGGAGCTACAGCATTCCAGATTGTTTTTAAGGTATCAAATTGAGGGAAATTATGAGCATCATGCATTAATGTGTTTAAATGCTCCGTTGCTTTTATACTTGAAAATTCGTCAATTAGGCTTTGAACTCTATTTGGGGCTATTTTCCCTTTTCTAGAAAGCAGTCGAATCATAGTTTCATACTTAACCTTAAATGAGAGAGGATCAACTTGATTTTCAGCAGTCAGTTTTTTTGGAGTGTTATTTATTCTGATTAAGTCATCATTACTTGCTTCCTCCCAGTAGCGTTTCAATAATACAGTTGTTGTACTTTCAATCATTGCACGTAGTAGTAGGCCTTGGGTTAGAATGAATCGATTGATATCTTTATCTTCTGCTGCTTCTATCATCTCCTCTCTTAGCCTTCGGATTTTAGTACCAATATTTTGTGGAACTCTAAAATTAGCTGGGACTAGTTCTTTATACACACTGTGATCCTTTTTATATGAGGTAGTTGATTTTATTGCAGAATCTAAAATATTTTGTTTTGTTTTTTCTGGGACATCAACATCATCATTTTCTAATGCTTTGCTAATTTTATTGATTCTTTCTTTATCTTCGGTTGATAATGTGGTTTCTGCTAAAGAAGGAGTTTTTTGAATATTTTCTTGTGCTTTTTTCTCTTTTGCTTCGGAACGTCGCTTTTTCCATTCTCTTTGAATAATTCCTATTAGTTTGTTAAGATTTTCTTTGATTTCTATTAATTCGTCATCAGCTTCCCATCTAATAGATTGTCTATCTGTTGAAATAAAATCTTTTTTATTATCATCATCAAGAAAATCAATATTAAAGTAACCGGCTGCATAACTATAGAAATTATCATTTGCTCTATCTTGAAATTGTGTAACAGATTGTTCACTCGCTAGCTTTCCTCTAGACAGTACTGAAAACCCACGTTGATTGGCCTGTAAAGGTGTTTTCTTGGTGCAAATAATCCCGTTTATATGATACTCTTTAAGGTTATGAATGACTATTTGAGATTGTTTATTTGTAAGAGTTTCAAAATCATCTGGAAAAGAAAAAGTAAACTCAATTTCGTCTTTCTTAGGTCGTATACTATTGATAAATACCTCTTCATCTAATTCCTTAATGGTACCGTCATCGCTTGCTAAAGTTACTAAAAAATCTGTACGGGAATACTTGTTAAATCTTTTAGAAAGGCTATCATATAATGTATCGATTTTAGTCAGATTTTTTAAAGTAATGTCTTTAATGGTTATTTTTGTACCATTTGGTTCGTCGGTTTGAACATTATAATGGATTGTTTTTGGATGATAGGTATTATTTGATGAGCCCTGTATGTCATTATAATTCAATTCAAAAGAGTTTAGTTTCTTATTTTGAATGCTATCAATAATAATTGTATTAGCAATACCAAATAAAGCTAGTTTTCCAAGTCCTTTTTTTCCTGTAACTTTTCTGCCGTTTTTCGATAGTCCGGTTTCATTTTTTTTATCATTTATTTTATCTGTCAATCGTCTATTTCTAGCAATGGTCAAAAAATTTTCATTCAGCTCTTGTGCTGACATACCATTGCCGTCGTCTGATACGGTTATTATTTTTTCTCGATAATTAATATGAATTTTAACATTATGGCTATCAGCATCCCAAGAATTGCTGATGAGTTCGGCAATTGCCTGTGGTAACTGTTTATATAATCCAATACCTAGATGTTGAATCGTTGCAGCATGGTAGTTAAGTGTAAATTCTTCAGACATATCGGACTCCTGTGTTTAATATTTTGTTAAATATAGTATATCATATTTTAAAAGTAAAATATCGTTAATACTGGTCATTCATTTTGATTCAAATCTATTTTGTATTGGATTCATAATAGTAGTTTGACAACACGGTAAGTGCTGCTGCAACAACATTTATTATTTTTTTGACATAAGCTTCCTCCAAATAATATTTTTAAATTTACCATGTGATAAAATCAATTGATTTTTACTTAATAAATCATAGATAAATCTATTTTAACCTTTGACTATTCCGCAAAATTATCGTACAATAAAGAGTACATGATAAAATGAGGTCAGAGTCCGTTCGCTCTGGCGATAGTAGTAAAAATGAGGAGAAACGCTTTGGAATTAGAAGTATTTGCTGGGCAAGAAAAAAGTGAACTATCTATGATTGAGGTAGCGCGTGCTATCTTGGAACTTCGTGGTCGCGATCATGAGATGCATTTTAGTGATCTTGTAAACGAAATTCAAAACTACCTTGGAACATCAAACAGCGATATCCGCGAAGCTTTGCCTTTGTTCTACACAGAGTTGAACTTTGACGGTAGCTTCATCTCTCTTGGAGACAACAAATGGGGGCTTCGTTCATGGTATGGTGTGGACGAAATCGACGAAGAAATCATCGCTCTTGAAGAAAGTGACGACGATGAAGTAGCACCAAAAGCTAAGAAAAAACGCGTCAATGCCTTTATGGATGGCGACTCAGATGCCATTGACTACAACGCAGATGATCCAGAAGACGAAGATGCATACGAAGCAGATCCAGCTCTTTCATATGATGATGAAAATCCAGATGATGAGAAAAATGAAGTGGAAGCTTACGATGCAGAAATCAACGAAATCGCTCCTGATGACTTGGGTGAAGACGTGGATCTTAACGAAGAAGACGACGAGTTTTCTGACGATGATGCTGAAACGAGTGAAGAAGAGTAAAAGACTTCACAGAGGAGATCGTAAGATCTCCTTTTTTGTTGCTTGGGCAAAGTAGTTGAGCAGATCATCCGTTTGGATGCGGATCTTTAGTTGGTTTTCTGAAAACAATCTCCTTTTTTCATCTTTTACCGATTCGGGTTGACAAATGATCTGCTTTGAGGTATCATATTGTTCGGGCACCTCTTTTAGAGGTCGGGGCTCCCTAGTTACTAGGGAGCTATTTTTGTTTTTTCAGGAAGTTTTCTTGAAAAGTCGTGATTCATAAGGGTCTTGTTTTCGATCTCCCCTCGTAGTTAACAAGGCCTTGAGCATTTTAGAAAGAGGAATCTATGTCTACGAAATATATTTTTGTAACTGGTGGTGTGGTGTCGTCTATTGGGAAAGGAATTGTCGCAGCAAGTCTGGGCCGACTCTTGAAAAATCGTGGTCTTAAAGTAACTATTCAGAAGTTTGACCCTTATATCAATATCGACCCGGGAACTATGAGTCCTTACCAGCACGGGGAAGTCTTTGTGACAGATGATGGGGCTGAGACCGATTTGGATTTGGGTCACTATGAACGTTTCATCGATATCAATCTCAACAAATATTCCAACGTGACAACTGGTAAAATCTACAGTGAAGTTCTTCGTAAGGAACGTCGTGGAGAATACCTTGGGGCAACTGTTCAAGTCATTCCTCATATCACAGATGCTTTGAAAGAAAAAATCAAGCGTGCCGCTCTAACGACCGACTCGGATGTCATTATCACAGAGGTTGGTGGAACCGTTGGAGATATCGAGTCCTTACCATTTCTAGAGGCCCTTCGTCAGATGAAGGCAGATGTGGGTGCAGATAATGTCATGTACATCCATACAACCTTGCTTCCTTACCTCAAGGCTGCTGGTGAAATGAAGACCAAGCCAACTCAACACTCTGTAAAAGAATTGCGTGGTTTGGGAATCCAGCCAAATATGTTGGTCATTCGTACAGAAAAACCAGCTGGTCAAGGAATTAAAAATAAACTAGCTCAGTTCTGTGACGTGGCTCCAGAAGCTGTTATCGAGTCTTTGGATGTCGAACACCTTTACCAAATTCCATTGAACTTGCAGGCACAAGGCATGGACCAAATTGTTTGTGACCATTTGAAACTAGATGCACCAGCAGCGGATATGACAGAGTGGTCAGCCATGGTGGACAAGGTCATGAACCTCAAGAAACAAGTCAAGATTTCCCTTGTCGGTAAGTATGTGGAGTTGCAAGATGCCTACATCTCAGTGGTCGAAGCCTTAAAACACTCTGGTTATGCCAACGACGCAGAAGTGAAGATTAATTGGATCAATGCCAATGATGTGACAGCAGAGAATGTAGCAGAGCTCTTGTCTGATGCGAACGGAATCATCGTACCTGGAGGTTTTGGTCAACGTGGTACGGAAGGGAAAATCCAAGCCATTCGCTATGCGCGTGAAAATGATGTTCCAATGTTGGGAGTCTGCTTGGGAATGCAGTTGACTTGTATCGAGTTTGCTCGTCACGTTTTAGGGCTTGAAGGTGCCAATTCTGCAGAACTTGCACCAGATACAAAATACCCTATCATCGATATCATGCGTGACCAGGTTGATGTTGAGGATATGGGTGGAACCCTTCGTTTGGGACTTTATCCATCTAAGTTGAAACGAGGTTCTAAGGCAGCGGCTGCTTATCACAATCAAGAAGTGGTGCAACGCCGTCACCGTCACCGTTATGAGTTTAACAACGCCTTTCGTGAACAGTTTGAGGCGGCAGGTTTTGTCTTCTCGGGAGTTTCTCCAGACAATCGTTTGGTCGAAATTGTAGAAATTCCTGAGAATAAATTCTTTGTGGCTTGTCAGTATCACCCTGAACTTTCCAGTCGTCCAAATCGTCCAGAAGAACTCTACACTGCCTTTGTTACTGCAGCAGTTGAAAATAGTAACTAGTTATCTTCTAATTTCTGAGAATAATCTCAGAGATTTTTTTAATCCATTCAGGAAATTCTTGTTAACTCAGGCGCTTGGCAATAAGAATTAGACTCACTGAGGTAAGAGATTTTCCTTGCTCATATACGGCTTCCCTATTTGTCCTAGAGCCCTTTTTGTGTTACAATGAATGGTATGAAAGCTAAGAAATTATGGATGACTGGCTTGACTGTGGCTGGTCTAAGTGCCCTTGCTTTAGGGGCTAAAAAAGCAGCAGATAATCACAAGCTCATGAAGACTCAGGAAGAGTTGACCGCTATCGTGCGCGAACTTTTCTCAGATATGGGTGAGATTGCGACTCTCTATGTTCAAGTCTACGAAGGTAGCCTAGAGCGACTTGTCGGAGGAGTCATTTTCGAGGATGGCCGTCATTATACCTTTGTCTATGAAAATGAAGACCTGGTCTATGAGGAGGAAGTCTTATGATACAACCAGCAAGTTTAGAAGAATTGGCATCTTTAGTAGAAAAAGATGGCAAGAAGGTTTTCCTTTTTGTAGCGGACTGGTGTGGCGATTGTCGTTATATCTATCCAGCCTTGCCAGAGATTGAGGAGACTAATCCAGAGTTCACCTTTATTCGAGTGGACCGAGACCAGTATCTGGATCTGGCCAAACTTTGGGATGTTTACGGGATTCCTAGCCTTGTTGTGCTAGAAAAGGACAAGGAAATCGGCCGTTTTGTCAATCGCGACCGTAAAAGCAAGGAAGAAATTAACGACTTTTTAGCAGGACTGAAATAGGAGAAAATGAAAGAATGATTTTTACATATAATAAAGAGCATGTTGGCGATGTCCTTATGGTCATCGTGAAAAACAGCGGAGATGCCAAACTAGACGTGGAGCGCAAAGGCCAAGTAGCCCGTGTTTTCCTCAAAGATAATGGGGAAACAGTAGCTTGGAATATTTTCGAAGTTTCAAGTTTGTTTGAAATTGCAGAGCGTGGTCAAGTCTTTTTGACAGATGAGCAAGTCGCTCGTTTGAACCAAGAATTGCAGGCGGAAGGATTTACAGAAGAAATTATCAATGACAAAGAACCTAAGTTTGTTGTTGGTGAAATTGTCGAGATGGTAGCTCACCCAGATAGTGACCACCTCAACATCTGCCAAGTGGCAGTCGCAAGTGACAAGACAGTGCAAATCGTTGCAGGGGCTCCCAATGCGCGTGTTGGGTTGAAAACCATTGTAGCTCTTCCTGGAGCGATGATGCCAAAAGGCAATCTCATTTTCCCAGGCGAACTTCGCGGTGAAAAGAGTTTTGGCATGATGTGCAGCCCTCGTGAACTTGCCTTGCCAAATGCTCCGCAAAAACGTGGTGTTATTGAATTATCAGAAGACCAAGTTGTTGGAACTCCATTTGACCTAGCCAAACACTGGACTGCCTAGGAAATTGTCAGTGTTTGATAGACCAGATAGAGGGGGATAAGATGGCAAAAAATGTAGTAATTACAGGAGCGACCTCAGGAATCGGTGAAGCGATTGCGCGTGCTTATCTGGAGCAGGGGGAGAATGTCGTTCTAACAGGGCGACGGACAGACAGACTAGAGACCCTCAAGTCAGAGTTTGCAGAAACTTTTCCAAATCAAACAGTTTGGACCTTTGCACTGGATGTCACGGATATGACCATGGTGAAGACTGTCTGCTCCGATATTTTGGAAACGATAGGTCAGATTGATATCTTGGTCAATAACGCTGGACTAGCTCTTGGCTTGACTCCCTATCAAGACTACGAAGAATTGGATATGCTGACCATGTTGGATACCAATGTCAAAGGTTTGATGGCAGTTACTCGCTGTTTCTTACCAGCAATGGTAAAAGTCAATCAGGGTCATATTATCAACATGGGATCGACCGCAGGAATCTATGCCTATGCTGGGGCAGCTGTTTACTCAGCCACCAAGGCAGCAGTTAAGACTTTTTCAGATGGTCTGCGAATTGATACCATTGCAACGGATATCAAGGTGACCACCATTCAACCAGGGATTGTCGAAACAGATTTCTCTACAGTTCGTTTTCATGGTGACAAAGAGCGTGCTGCCACCGTCTATCAGGGAATTGAGGCCTTGCAAGCTCAGGATATTGCAGATACAGTGGTCTATGTGACCAGTCAGCCTCGTCGTGTGCAGATTACAGATATGACCATTATGGCCAATCAACAGGCGACAGGTTTCATGGTTCATAAAAAATAAAAAATTTTCTCGAAAAGTTACAAATTTTTGTAACTTTTTTTTGATTCCTTGCGAATAGATAAGTAGGAGGAAGAAAATATGTATAATAAAGTTATCATGATCGGGCGCTTGACGTCTACACCAGAATTGCACAAAACCAACAATGACAAGTCAGTAGCGCGTGCAACTATCGCTGTGAACCGTCGTTACAAAGACCAAAACGGGGAACGTGAAGCTGACTTTGTCAATCTTGTTCTTTGGGGGAAATTGGCTGAAACCTTGGCAAGCTACGCAACTAAAGGTAGTCTTATCTCTGTGGATGGAGAACTTCGTACCCGTCGCTTTGAGAAAAATGGCCAGATGAACTACGTGACTGAAGTTCTTGCCACAGGATTCCAACTTTTAGAAAGCCGTGCCCAACGTGCCATGCGTGAAAATAACGCAGGACAGGATTTGGCAGATTTGGTCTTGGAAGAGGAAGAATTGCCATTTTAAACATTGAAAAGTCTGAGTTGGTCTCAGGCTTTTTTATATTGAGAAAGTCAGACTTTTTTCTTGACTATTTCTGACCAAGTGATACAATAGAACTATAAATTAGCACTCAAATATAAAGAGTGCTAATAATATGTAGTTTATCATGGAGGAAAACAGATGTTGAAACCATTAGGAGACCGTGTGGTCTTGAAAATCGAAGAAAAAGAACAAACTGTTGGAGGCTTTGTCCTTGCAGGATCAGCCCAAGAAAAAACAAAAACAGCCCAAGTTGTAGCTACTGGACAAGGTGTCCGTACTTTGAACGGTGACTTGGTAGCGCCAAGCGTTAAGTCTGGAGACCGTGTTTTAGTGGAAGCCCATGCAGGTATTGATGTCAAAGATGGCGATGAAAAGTACATGATCGTAGGCGAAGCCAACATCTTGGCGATTGTTGAAGAATAGAAGGAGAAAGTAAGTATGTCAAAAGAAATTAAATTTTCATCTGATGCTCGTTCAGCTATGGTTCGTGGTGTCGATATCCTTGCAGACACTGTTAAAGTAACCTTAGGACCAAAAGGTCGTAATGTTGTGTTGGAAAAATCATTTGGCTCACCTTTGATTACCAATGACGGTGTGACCATTGCCAAAGAAATCGAGTTGGAAGACCATTTTGAAAATATGGGTGCCAAATTGGTATCAGAAGTAGCTTCAAAAACAAATGATATCGCAGGTGACGGGACAACTACTGCAACTGTTTTGACCCAAGCGATCGTCCGCGAAGGAATCAAAAACGTCACTGCAGGTGCCAACCCAATCGGCATTCGTCGTGGGATTGAAGCAGCGGTTGCCGCAGCAGTAGAAGCTTTGAAAAACAATGCCATTCCAGTTGCTAATAAAGAAGCCATCGCTCAAGTTGCTGCCGTATCTTCTCGTTCTGAAAAAGTCGGCGAATACATCTCTGAAGCTATGGAAAAAGTTGGCAAAGATGGTGTCATCACTATTGAAGAATCACGTGGTATGGAAACAGAGCTTGAAGTCGTTGAAGGAATGCAGTTTGACCGCGGTTATCTATCACAGTACATGGTGACGGATAGCGAAAAAATGGTGGCTGATCTTGAAAATCCATACATTTTGATTACTGACAAGAAGATTTCCAATATCCAAGAAATCTTGCCGCTTCTAGAAAGTATTCTTCAAAGCAATCGTCCACTCTTGATTATTGCGGATGATGTAGATGGCGAAGCTCTTCCAACTCTTGTATTGAACAAGATTCGTGGAACCTTCAACGTAGTAGCAGTTAAGGCACCTGGCTTCGGTGACCGTCGCAAAGCGATGCTTGAAGATATCGCTATCTTGACAGGTGGAACAGTCATCACAGAGGATCTTGGTCTTGAGTTGAAAGACGCTACTATTGAGGCGCTTGGTCAAGCTGCGAGAGTAACTGTGGACAAAGATAGCACTGTTATCGTAGAAGGTGCTGGAAATCCTGAAGCCATTTCTCACCGTGTTGCAGTTATCAAGTCACAAATCGAAACCACAACTTCTGAATTCGACCGTGAAAAACTCCAAGAACGATTGGCTAAATTGTCAGGTGGTGTCGCAGTCATCAAGGTCGGAGCTGCAACTGAAACTGAGTTGAAAGAAATGAAACTCCGCATCGAAGATGCCCTCAACGCTACTCGTGCAGCTGTTGAAGAAGGAATCGTTGCAGGTGGTGGAACTGCTCTTGCCAATGTCATTCCAGCCGTTGCTGATTTGGAATTGACAGGAGATGAAGCGACAGGACGCAATATTGTTCTCCGTGCCTTGGAAGAACCAGTTCGTCAAATCGCCCACAATGCAGGATTTGAAGGATCTATTGTCATCGATCGTTTGAAAAATGCTGAAGTTGGTACAGGCTTCAACGCAGCAACTGGCGAATGGGTCAACATGATTGAAGAAGGAATCATTGACCCAGTGAAAGTGAGCCGTTCAGCCCTTCAAAATGCAGCATCTGTAGCCAGCTTGATTTTGACAACAGAAGCAGTCGTAGCCAATAAACCGGAACCAGCAGCCCCAGCTCCAGCAATGGATCCAAGCATGATGGGCGGCATGATGTAAAAGCAACTTATAAAAAACACTAAAGGAGGGAACATGCATCCCTCCTTTTATGGTTTTCTCTTCTAAAATTGATTTGAGCTCTCCTAACTTATATGATAAAATAAAACTAGAAAAAGGAGAAGAACATGATCGATGTAGAAGAAATTCTGAGCAAGATGAACCCCAATCAGAAGATTAATTATGACCGTGTCATGCAGAAGATGGTACAAGTATGGGAGAAAAATGAGCAACGTCCCACTATTCTCATGCATGTTTGCTGTGCTCCTTGTAGTACCTACACCTTAGAATACCTGACAAAATACGCTGATGTGACTATCTATTTTGCCAATTCCAATATCCATCCCAAGGCAGAATACCACAAGCGGGCTTACGTCACCAAGAAATTTGTCAGTGATTTCAATGAGCGAACAGGCAATACAGTCCAGTACCTAGAAGCTCCCTATGAACCCAATGAATACCGGAAGTTAGTCAGAGGACTGGAAGAAGAACCTGAAGGTGGTGACCGTTGCAAGGTTTGTTTTGACTACCGTCTGGATAAAACAGCACAGGTAGCTATGGACTTGGGTTTTGACTACTTTGGTTCAGCCTTGACCATCAGTCCCCATAAGAATTCTCAAACCATCAACAGCATCGGAATTGATGTGCAAAAGATTTATACCACCCACTATCTTCCAAGTGATTTCAAGAAAAATCAAGGTTACAAACGTTCAGTGGAGATGTGCGAGGAGTATGATATCTATCGTCAATGCTATTGTGGATGCGTCTATGCAGCTCAAGCCCAGAACATTGATCTTGTTCAGGTTAAGAAGGATGCCACGGCTTTCCTGTTAGATAAGGATGTTGAAAAAGATTATTCCCATATCAAGTTTACTGTCACTAAATTAGATATATAGCAATTAACCCAGCTTCTAGGCTGGGTTTTTCAAATAAAAAACCAGAGCTCTCACCCCGGTTTGACAACTTTACCGATTCTTTAGTTCTATGTAGCGTTTGTACCAAATGTTGACATAGGCCTCTGAGAAAGGACCGCGCCCATTGTTGATCCAATCAACAAGGATTTTAACATGCTCTTTCAAAATATAGTCTAAATCATCAGAATACTTCATTTTGCGTTTATGGCGCTCATACTCTTCAACGTCCAAGAGACGCTTTTCACCATCAGTGAAGACCTTGACATCCAAATCATAATCAATGTATTTCAGGGCTTCCTCATCTAGATAGTAGGGGCTGGCCATATTGCAATAGTAGGAAATCCCATTATCACGAATCATGGCAATGATATTAAACCAATATTTTTTGTGAAAGTAAACAATAGCCGGTTCTCGAGTCACCCAACGACGACCGTCACTTTCGGTAACAAGTGTGTGGTCGTTGACGCCGATAATAGCGTTCTCTGTTGTTTTTAGTACCATGGTGTCCCGCCAAGTACGGTGGAGACTCCCATCATGCTTATAACTTTGAATTGTAATAAAGTCGCCTTCTTTTGGAAGTTTCATAACTAACCAACTTTCTACAATTTATAAGTTTATCGTCTACTATTATATCATAAATTGGTCTAATTTTTTTGAATTTTACCTGAAAATGTTAAAGATATTCTCTGAGAGCGCTCGCTATATCCGAAAAATCATAGCCTTTTCTAGCTAAAACTTGAGTTAATCGTTGCTTTAGTTCGTAACCTTCATATTTGCGAGCGTATTTAGCATATTGTTTATCCAGTTCTTTAAAAATGAGCTCTTGAGTCGTTTCTTGGTCGACTTGACTGTCCAAGTCGTCAAAGGTATTCTTAGCATCAGAATAGGAGAAGCCTTTGTTGGTCAAGTTTTGGATAATCTTATCTTGCAAGGCACGAGCGGGAAGCTTTCCCGTGTATTTTTTTAGAAGTTTCTCCGCCACACGTTGAGCAACCTCCGAAAAATCAAAATCCTTTAAAACATCTTCAATAGTTGCTTTGGCAATCCCTTTTTGAGACAGTTTTTGAGCCAGCACATAAGGTCCCTTATCTCCAGAAAGTTGATTGGCATTGATGATAGAGTAGGCATACTGACGATCATTAATCCAGTTATCTTCTTTAAGATTAGCGATAACTTGACTAGTGATTTTTTCATCAAGATCATACTTTTTCAGATACTCACGAACTTCCTTTTCGGTTCGAGCTTTAAATGATAGATGATAGAGGGCGAGATTTTTACCATAAGAGAACTGGGCAAAGTCCTGAATCTCGGTAAGTTCCTCTTTACTAATGACTTTATCTCGAGACAACATAAAACGGACAATGGTATCCTCCGTGATATAAGAAGTTTGCTGTCCATCTAGTTCCATCAAGTAGAGGCGTTTTTTCTTTTCAAGTTTTGTGATTTTCATAGTTCTATTATACCCTAAAATGTGATAAGATAGGGGTATGAATCTGAAAGTCAAACAAAAAATACCTTTAAAAATCAAGCGGATGGGCATCAATGGCGAGGGAATCGGATTTTACCAAAAAACTTTAGTATTTGTGCCTGGAGCCCTCAAAGGAGAAGACATCTATTGTCAAATTACTTCTATTAAACGTAACTTTGTTGAAGCCAAATTACTAAAGGTTAATAAGAAGTCTAAATTTCGAGTCGTACCAGCTTGTACGATTTATAATGAATGTGGTGGTTGCCAAATCATGCACCTCCACTATGATAAACAGTTAGAGTTCAAAACAGATTTGCTCCACCAAGCCCTGAAAAAATTTGCCCCTGCGGGATATGAAAACTATGAAATCCGTCCAACTATCGGAATGCAGGAACCAAAGTACTACCGTGCTAAGCTTCAATTCCAGACTCGGAAATTTAAAAATCAGGTCAAGGCAGGTTTGTATGCGCAAAACTCTCATTATCTCGTAGAGTTGAAAGACTGTTTGGTGCAAGATAAGGAAACCCAAGTGATTGCGAATCGCCTAGCTGAACTTCTTACTTACCACCAAATTCCAATTACAGATGAGAGAAAAACGTTAGGCGTTCGTACTATCATGGTACGTCGAGCAAGAAAAACGGGACAAGTCCAGATTATCATTGTCACAAATCGCCAGCTTAATTTAACCCAGCTAGTAAAAGACTTAGTTAAAGATTTTCCAGAAGTCGTCACAGTTGCAGTCAATACAAATACAGCGAAAACAAGTGAAATCTATGGTGAAAAGACGGAAATTATCTGGGGCCAAGAGAGTATTCAAGAAGGAGTACTCGACTATGAGTTTTCTCTCTCCCCTCGAGCTTTTTACCAGCTTAATCCTGAGCAGACAGAAATTCTCTATAGTGAAGCAGTTAAGGCTCTGGATGTCAGCAAAGAGGATCATCTGATCGATGCCTATTGCGGTGTTGGGACGATTGGATTTGCCTTTGCAAGTAAAGTAAAGAGTCTCAGAGGAATGGATATTATTCAGGAAGCCATAGAAGATGCCAAGCGAAATGCTAAAAAAATGAGATTTGACAATACCCATTACGAAGCGGGAACAGCTGAAGAGATTATTCCACGCTGGTATAAAGAAGGCTACCGAGCAGATGCCTTGATAGTCGAT
>NZ_KV802709.1:0-257 GCF_001810825.1 Streptococcus sp. HMSC076C08
CAAATCAAGGTAGAAGGACAAACCATTACCTTGACGCTTACAGAAGACCAAGTGAAAGCCAATGGCGGTCAAGCAGTTGAATTAACATTCGACGCCAAGATCAAAGCTGGCGCAAACTTGTCCGCATATGTGAAGGAAGACGGCCGTACACAGATTCCGAATAAGGCTTCTTATGACGCAAGCTTCCCACACAAACCAGGTGTGCACAAGGATTCGAACGAAGTCCCAGTGACGCCACCAACACCAGACGAGCCAGA
>NZ_KV802710.1:0-1808 GCF_001810825.1 Streptococcus sp. HMSC076C08
GACCAGCTCATTACCCTTCAACAGCGTGAGCTAGAGATGCTGAAAACAATGAAATCAACATTACTGAAAGCGATGTTTGCATAATAGAAAGGATACAAAATTCGTATGAGTACAGCAAATGACATTACAACAAAACTTTGGGCAATGGCCAATAAACTACGTGGGACGATGGACGCTAGTGAGTATAAAAATTATATCCTTCCTTTTATGTTCTATCGTTATCTATCTGAAAACCAAGATGTCTATTTGGCTCAAAATGGTCTGGAAGAGTTTTACGATGTGACAGACGAAGAAGAGCAAGAAGACTACTTAGAAGATATTAGTAGTAATCTTGGTTATGCGATTAAGCCAGAGTATACCTGGGGGCGTTTGGTAGCGAAAATCGAAAACCATCGGATCAAGGCGAGCGATTTCCAAGATATGTTTGACTCTTTTGAGACACAAGCTAAGCGTAATCCTATGGCTGAGCAAGATTTTGCAAATGTCTTTTCAGATATCAATCTTGGAGATACCCGATTGGGTTCGAGCACTAACGAGCGCGCCAAGGCACTTAACGACATTGTTCTCATGATTCATGAGTTTAGCTTCAAGGATGAGTCTGGACGCGATATTTTGGGAGATGTGTATGAATATCTTATCGGTCAATTTGCGGCTAATGCTGGGAAAAAAGGCGGTGAGTTTTATACGCCGCATGAGGTTAGTCAGATCTTGGCAAAACTTGTCACAGTGGATGCGAAGGAAAATGACGATCAGTTTCGAGTGTATGATCCTACTATGGGTTCAGGTTCCTTACTTTTAACAGTGCAAAAAGAATTGCCAGAAGGGGAGCGTGAAGGTAGTGTTGACTTTTACGGTCAAGAACTCAACACTACGACCTATAACCTTGCGCGTATGAATCTTATGATGCATGGTGTTAACTATCGCAATATGAATCTCAAACGGGGAGATACACTAGATACGGATTGGCCTTTTGCTGAAAAAGATGGTATTCAACTTCCGCTTAAGTTTGACGCTGTTGTAGCTAATCCACCATATTCTCAAAAGTGGGAGATTAAGAGTATCGATCGTTCCAAAGATTCACGTTTCAAGTTTGGTGTTGCTCCTGCTTCTAAGGCGGATTACGCTTTTATCTTGCATGGCCTTTACCATTTGGAAAGTAGTGGAACGATGGCAATTGTGCTTCCGCACGGTGTTCTCTTTAGGGGAGCAGCTGAAGGGAAGATTCGCCAAAAGATTATTGATGAGAATCTTCTCCACGCTGTTATCGGTCTGCCTGCCAATCTATTCTATGGGGCAAGTATTCCGACTTGTGTGCTTGTTTTTAAAGGTCGTAAAGCACGTGGTGAGTGCTCTGATGTTTTGTTTATCGATGCGTCCAGTGATTTTGAAAAAGGAAAAAATCAAAACAAGCTGACAGCAGATAACATAACTAAAATCATTGAGACGTATCATGAACGTGAACATGTCGATAAGTATGCTCATGTTGCTAGTCTTGAGGAAATCAAGGAGAACGACTATAATCTCAATATTCCTCGTTATGTAGATACTTTTGAAGAGGAAGAAGTAGTTCCTTTGTCAGAAGTTGCACAAGAATTAACCCAAGTCCGAGCTGAAATAGAAGCAACCTCAGCTAGTCTCTTTAAACTTTTAGGAGAACTGGAAGGAACAACTGAGGAAGCAAAAAACGAACTAGCAAAGTTTGTAGAGCTCCTCAAAGGATAAAAAATGCTGAACTGCTTCCTATCGAAGCAGTTTTTTGCCGGAACCAAGAACGGATGAACGCTTGGGAACAGCGGAAGTTGGGGGAA
>NZ_KV802711.1:0-522 GCF_001810825.1 Streptococcus sp. HMSC076C08
AACGCTTGGGAACAGCGGAAGTTGGGGGAAGTATCTAATAGAGTTAAAGGAAACGATGGTAGAATGGATTTGCCGACCCTAACAATATCCGCCGGCCATGGGTGGTTAGATCAAAAGGAACGTTTTTCTGGGAATATTGCAGGAAAAGAGCAAAAGAATTATACCCTTTTGACTAGAGGTGAACTATCATATAATCATGGTAATTCCAAACTTGCTAAATATGGTGCAGTCTTTCAGTTAAATGATTTCGAAGAGGCTTTAGTACCTAAAGTTTATCATAGCTTTAAAATGGTTAATGGAAATTCTGGACTTTTTATTGAATATCTCTTTTCTACAAAGTTACCGGATAAGGAATTAAGAAAGCTGATTTCTTCTGGGGCCAGAATGGATGGTTTGTTAAATATTACCTATAATGATTTTGTAACTATCAATTTAACAATTCCAAGAAATAAAGAAGAACAAATTGCCATCGGTTCCTTCTTCCAAGAGCTGGACCAGCTCATTACCCTTCAACAGCGTGAG
>NZ_KV802712.1:0-501 GCF_001810825.1 Streptococcus sp. HMSC076C08
GGTCCTCAGGGTGTTCCACAAACAGGAACTCCAAGCTTCCAAGGAGGTGACCCATTGGTTCCAATCGATGAAACAATTGAGCCAACCTTCGCAGATGGAAGCAAAGAGAAGACTATTCCAGGCCAAGGAACCTACACGATTGCACCAGACGGAACTGTAACCTTCACTCCAGACAAGCAGTTTGTTGGAAAACCAGATTCAGTTACAGTCAAACGTGTAGATAAGAACGGCACCCCAGTTACTGCAACTTATAGTCCAGAGTTTACGAAGGTAACCCCAACAGGAACTAACGTAACCAGCTCAGGTCCTCAGGGTGTTCCACAAACAGGCACTCCAAGCTTCCAAGGTGGTGATCCACTGGTTCCAATTGATGAAACAGTTGAGCCAACCTTCGAAGATGGAAGCAAAGAGAAAACTATTCCAGGACAAGGAACTTACACGATTGCATCAGATGGAACAGTAACTTTCACTCCAGACAAACAGTTTGTCGGAAACCCAGAT
>NZ_KV802713.1:0-442 GCF_001810825.1 Streptococcus sp. HMSC076C08
AAAGTAAAACCACACAAGGTTATCGGTGCTATGAAGGTCTTCTCAGACCCACGCTTTAACATCGACGTTTTGAAAGTGGAAGTTCCAGTCAACGTCAAATACGTTGAAGGCTTTGGCGATGGTGAAATCGTGCATACTCGTGAAGAAGCGGCAGCTTTCTTCAAAGCGCAAGACGAAGCAACAAATCTTCCTTACATCTACTTAAGTGCAGGTGTATCAGCCAAACTCTTCCAAGAAACACTTGTCTTTGCCCACGAATCAGGTGCAAACTTCAACGGAGTTCTTTGCGGCCGTGCAACATGGGCTGGATCAGTTGAAGCCTACATCAAAGACGGTGAAGCAGCAGCTCGCGAATGGCTTCGCACAACTGGATTTGAGAACATTGACGAACTCAACAAGGTTCTTCAAACAACAGCGACTTCATGGACTGAACGTGTATAAG
>NZ_KV802714.1:0-17191 GCF_001810825.1 Streptococcus sp. HMSC076C08
CAGCGACTTCATGGACTGAACGTGTATAAGCATAAAAACAAGAATAGAAGAATCCCTTCTTGTTAAGAAGATACTTAAGGTTTTCTGACAAAGGATTCTGAAAATAGAAACTACAACCATAGATGGTGAGACACTCTCTATGGTTTGTTTACTTAAGAGAAATGGATCAAAGGAGAGAAGAATGAAAGCATACACAGAACGTGTATTTGGAAATCATGAGGGCAAGGATGTCTTGGCTTATCGCTTTGAGACTGATGGTGGTTATCAGCTTGAAGTTATGACTTATGGTGCGACCATCTTGCGCTATGTCACGCCTGACAAGGCTGGAAACTTTGCCAATGTGATTTTGGGCTTTGATGATTTTGATAGCTATGTAGGCAATAGTCCCAAGCATGGAGCAAGTGTAGGTCCTGTAGCGGGCCGCATTGCAGGTGCGACATTTGAGCTCAATGGCCAGACCTATAATCTTGAAGTCAACAATGCCAGCAACTGTAACCACAGTGGTTCAACAGGTTGGGATGCGAGCTTGTTTGAATTGGTAGAAGTGAGCGACCATGGCTTAACCCTCTACACAGAGCGTACAGACGGAACAGGAGGATTCCCTGGTAATCTCAAGATCTGGATCAGCTACCACTTGGAAGAAACTGGCGCCTACGAAGTCAGCTATAAGGTGACGACAGATCAGGATACGCTGGTCAATCCAACCAACCACAGCTATTTCAACTTATCTGGTGATTTCACGCAGACAATTGACCGCCATGTCTTCCAACTAAATACGGAGGGCATTTACCCAATCGCTCCAGACGGAGTTCCGGCTAAGACTCCAGATGCTACTCGTGATGTAGTGAAACATATCTACAATGGAGCTTTGTTGAAGGACATCTTTGAAGAGGAAGATGAGCAAATCCAGTTGGTATCTGGTTTGGATCACCCATTTGCTCTTCCTGCAGGCCATGACAATGCTGGTTTCCTTTATGACCAAAACTCAGGTCGCTTCCTGCTCTTTAAGACAGAGGCCCCTTGCTTTGTGGTCTACACAGCAAACTTTGTGGATGAGAGTGTCATCATCGGAGGCCAGCCAATGGTGCAACACAATGGGATTGCCCTTGAAGCGCAAGCTTTACCAGATGCCATTCACAGCGATCTCAAAGACCAAGTCATTCTCAAAGCAGGGGAAACCTTTACCAGCAAAACTCGCTACGAGCTTGTTGTCAAATAAAAAGAAGAGCTGGTTTCCAGCTCTTTTGAGTTGTCTTCGTTGACATTCTATCTTAATAGTGTATAATTGATGTAATTAATAAAGTTACAACAAACAAAAGGAGACACCCTATGACTTATGCATACCAAAGCCACATTTACCTAGCAGAGGCGGTTTTAAATGTCAAGGACTTGACGAGTCAAATGGCTTTTTATCACCAGATTATTGGCTTGGAGATTTTATCCCAAACAGAGACAGAAGCGATTTTGGGACTTGGTCGAAAAGCCTTGGTTCACTTGATTCAGGCAGAAAAGACTGGCGAAGTAAGGGAGCATTATGGACTCTACCATTTGGCGATTTTGTTGCCGACACGAAAAGCCTTGGCAGATGTTTTGAAACACCTAAGTGACTTACGGATTCCTCTGGTTGGAGGTGCAGATCATGGATACAGCGAGGCCCTTTATCTAGAGGATTTGGAAGGAAATGGCATTGAACTCTACCGTGATAAGCCAGTGTCTTCATGGGATATTCGAGAAGATGGTCGCATTATCGGTGTGACCGAGGCCCTTGCGGCACAGGATATCTATGAGCTAGGGGAAAAGGTGGATCCCTTTATCCTAGCTGAAGGGACGAGAATGGGGCATATCCATCTATCGGTGAAGGATAGTCGTGCGGCGAGCCAGTTTTATCAAAAGGTGTTAGGACTAGAGGATAAATTTAGCATTCCTAGTGCTAGTTGGATAGCGGCTGGTCAGTACCATCACCACCTAGCTGTCAACGAATGGGCTGGAAAAGGGCTAGCTCCGCGTGAGCAAGGCTTGCCAGGCTTGGCCTACTACGTCCTTGAGGTCGAAAGCAAGGAAGAACTCTTGGACATCGTTCAGCAAGCACAAGAGCTAGAAGTACCAATCAAGTGGCTAAATTCGAGTGAGTTGGATCTTGTAGACCCAGATGGGATTGTGACTCGCATTCGCTTGGCACGATGAAACGAGGAAAACACATCATAGACATAGGAAAAGGCGGATAAGCTCGCATTCTGTTTTTAGAATGCGGACTTGTCCGCTTTTTTATGAAATGACGAAAGCTTTCTTGGCTCTGGCAAAGGCATTGGCTGGGGATATTTTCCCTTTTCTGGAGGTTCATGCTATAATACTAATAAACTTTTCTTTCTCTAGGAAGGCAAATGCCAAAAATCAGCTAGAATGCTGGCAATCGTTGTCACGATGCTTTTTAGAGAAAGTAGAACTTTGTTTGAACATCCGTATTGAGTTTAGGAGACGGGAAATAAGATGGACACAAGTGTAAAAAATTTAATCAGTATGGGCCCTCTGGAGGACTCTTTTATCTATTATGATTTGGGGAATCAAGTATTCTACAGTGCAAAACAAGGCATGAATTATTCAGCCATTGCAGCCCCTATTGCAATCTATTCCTTGCAACGGCTGTCAAAGTTGCTAAACCAAACCTTTGGAGATGTCTCCTCCCCTTTCAATCTGATCTTCTTTATCCTGATGTCTCTGTTTTTGGTTTTCGGGACCATTCTCCTTGCCAAGTCTACCCGACGCAACATGAAGACAGATAGATTTAGAAAAGTCCGGCTCACAAAAGCCAATATCAAAACACTTAGGAGAAAATCTAGGGCGTTGACAGTAGTTGGCTACATTTTTGTTTTAATAACGATTTTTTCAGCCTATCGTTATCTGGCTGTTTCTGATTTTCAATTTTTAATTATGTACATGTTAGGGATTGGTATTCTTACATATATAGTTTATGATTTTCGGATGAAAACGCGCAAACGACTGTTCAAGGAGCTGATGGAGACATTACAGGACGGTAGCCGAGGGAAAGAGGGAGAAATGTAAGATGAGAAAAATCATTTATATAGGACAAGGATGCCAGCAATCCGTCTACTATAACACAAAGACGAGAGAGGCTTTAACGACTCAATCTAGCGCCTCGTCAGAAACCGACGGTGCTATCAGTTCAAAGAAATCCAAGTGGCCTTGGGTTCTCTTCTTTGTTTTCTTGCTAGTTACTATCATCGGTATTTGGATTCGTTCCTTGCTAGCGCCCTTTAGATTGAGTGAGTGGATGGCACCTATCCATCTAGTCGCTATCCTTTTCGTTTTTATCGGAAGTGTTTATGGATTTGAAAAACTGTTCTACAGTGGGGCTAAGTCGCTTGTCCCAGCAAGTGAAGAACAGTTTAAAGATGCGGTTGAAAGTAGTACTTTTTGGAGGAAGTCACCAGATAAGGAACCAACAGTCGATAAAATCATCTTGTATCTATTTGCTATCCTCGTTCTTCTATTTGTTTTTGTTATTGTTGTGTTCTTTGCCATACCTGGGACCTTCCTTCCCTACTATGAACATGAATGGTTTGAGCCGTCTATGTTCATGGTACCCATCGGAGCAACTATCGTTCCAATTAGCGTGGTACTACTCTTGTTCCAAAACAACCCAATCCGCTGGCTCTTAGCCGTACGAAAATACAAGCAGGGAAAAATATTATTTGGGGAAGAGAAGAACTAGAAACATGAGAGAAACGCTATTACCATTACCAGTGGTTGGTGATGTTTTATCAACAACCTATGATAAAATTGAAGTTTCTGATTATAGTGATTGGTGGAAACTGTGGTGATTTTATATGAGAAAAATAATTTTTATTGGACAGAGCGGTAATAAGGCCGTTTACTATAATACGCGAACGAGAGAAGCTCTTGTAGCAGATAAGAGCGCCTTGTTAAATACAGAAGGGGCTAGGAGATCGAATAGGGGGATTGCTCCTTTAATTGCTATATTCTCTTTGTTAGGTTTACTCGGAGGATTTGTTGCAATACCAATTTTCTCAGGCCTTCGTTATAATAGTGGGATGGTTCCTATTTTTATTCTTTGTCTTTCCTTTATCCTATTTGGATTTATATGGATGATGGAAGTCGCATTATATAAAGGAGTGAAACGAGTCCAAGGAGCAACAAAGAAAGAGTTTAAAGAAGCAGTTTATTCAAATTTGTTCTGGGAAAATTTTAGTGAGAAAAAAGCGACGTTTGCGAAAATGTTGGCTTTTATGATTGTCATGCTACTAGTTTTTATGACTACTATAGTAATATTTGCTGCTGCAATTCCGGGCACTATTGACTCATTCAATAAGCAAGAGGCATTTGATATACAAATCTTTTTCTCGCCTTTAGCAGGTCTCTTTCCTGCCTTGTTGTACCTTTTCTTATTCCAAAACAACCCTATCCGCTGGTTCTTAGCTGTGCGAAAATATGAACAGGGGAAAGTGATATTTAATGAAGAAATAGAAAAGAGAGGATGATAATGTCACAAGAGAGATATTTGCAGATCAAAAAAGAGCATCAAGTTCGTAAGTTTGTGGGGCGTTTCCTCTTCATCCTTCTCGCTATCCTCGATGTTCTACTGGTATCAAGTCATTCCAATTATGTCCCGCTTATAACGGTGGCTATGGTAACGATTGTGCCTTTTAATCATTTTCTACTTGGTCCTCTTAGGAGACAGAAAAAAGCCATAGAAAAAGAGCATCCAGAATGGAAAATACTCAGTACGAAGGGAGTAAAGGTTCCCTCGGCTGAAGCCAATAAAAGAACCTTGGCTGGTATTGGGATCTTGACGGCCTTGCTGTTGTCTTTTGGGCTATTCTATAAACCTGTGAAACAGCCGAACGTCCAAGTAAACAATCCGCCTAAACTTGATTTTAACACGCCTGAAACGTCCAAGTCTTCTGAGTCGTCGAGTTCCTCTAAGACCAAAGAATCCAGTTCCTCAGAGCCGAAATCCTCGTCTTCGACTGAACAAAGTTCTAAAACCGAAAGTTCAGGAACAAAGCCGTCAAAAAGCGAATCCAATAATCCTTATTACCAGATTCCAGGACTTACTGACGAACAGGTGAGAGATATCATATCGAAATCTGTAAAAGATTTGAGAGAAAAACAGTCAAAAGAAAAATCCGAAGAGTAGACTCGAGAGCTTCAATGTCCTTCTGGACGAGTTCGTTTTGGGATTTTACTGTATAAAATAACAGGAGGAGTTCATATGAATAAAGAAGTGATTGGTTTGATAGTTGGGACAATCGTCATCTTCCTATCTTTTGTATTTGTGTGTGGGACCTTTCTTTTCCTCTATCTTCGGGATCAGAAGTTGGTCCGCCTTGCCAAGTCATCCGTACAGGGAACGGTTATCGGCTATAGCCGTTTTCGTGAGGGGTATCCACCTATCGTCGAATACACGGTGGATGGGATTGCTTATAAGAAAACCTTGCAGTATTTTATGTTCAAAACGGTCACAATTCCGTGGGGGACTACTAAATTTTTAAAGGACTATACAAGAGAAGATATGCTAGCGCCTTCGATCACTCGCTACAGTAACTCCTTTGTTTCCTTCAAACGCTTGATGCAGACCCATTTCCCCCTTCATTCGGAGCTGACGGTCTGGTATGATCCAGACAAGCCGGCCAGGGCCTATGTCGAACGTTACAGTGGAATGGACAAGTTTTACAAGTGGTTTGGTATCGGATTTGGGCTGGCTCTAGTTCTAGTCTATGGGATAGTGATCCTAGCCTTTTTGTCCAAGATATAAGGCATAAAAGTCAGTTGGTTAATAGGAAACTTGACTTCCCATCTTGCTTCAAGGAGGACAGAGTTTCTTTTCCATTTTCGTGCTCACCTATCTTTTCTTTCCGATACAGAGAAAAGGTTGCCTCCCACAAATACAGACAGGAAGTGAATTTTGACAAAGCCCCTTATTCGAGATATAATGAAGAAAAAGTGACCAAGGATAAATTAATGACAAACTCAAAGTATATAACACGCCTGAAACGTTCAGAGGGCCAGTTGCGTGGAATTCAAAAGATGATTGAAGAAGATCGTGACTGCGCAGATATTGTTATGCAGTTGACAGCAGTGAAATCTAGCGTTGAGCGCGTGATTGAGATGATCATTACTGAAAATCTTACGGGCTGTATCAACCAACCACTAGACGACCCTGAGGCTCAAAAGGAACGCCTAGAAAAGGCCATCCGATACCTGATTAAACGGAAATAAACTAATTTGCTATTGATAAACAATGCAGACAAAGGTATTTAAGTCTATTTCGATAAAGAAATCACGTCGGACAAACGGATGAGTCCCCAATACCAATGAGAAAACCTTTTTTTAGATACCATCAATTTGCTTCTTTTTTAGAAGCAACGGGCTACGAGCCCTATATCATTGGGTTGTAGAAATGAAAAAATCGATTAAGTTCCTTAATCGGTTTTTTGCTTATTTTACTTGACCGGGCCAAGCATTCATACCACCTTCAACATTGATAACGGTGAGGCCTTGGGCGCTTAGAAATTCACAAGCAGATGCGGAGCGTACTCCACCTTGACAGATGACATGGTATTCCTGGTCAGGTTTGAGTTCTTTGCAACCTTGCTCCAAGGTGGTTAACGGAAGATTTTTGGCTCCTGGTGCATGTCCTGCTTGGAATTCATGCACTTCACGTACATCGATAAGATCTAGATTTTCATGTTGATATTTTTCATAAAAGTCAGCCATGCTGATATTAGTTACCATATTCTACTCCTTCTGGGTTAGACATTTTGTATAGTGAATAAGCGCCGTCGAGGTTTTGGACGGTAAATCCTGCTTGTTTGAGGATACGCTCTGCGATATAGCTGCGCAAACCACTGTGGCAGCTAACGATGTAGGCTTGGTTCTTATCCAGTTCGTCCAAGCGTTCCCGTAGTTCGTTTAGGGGGATGTGGATGGTGTCAACTTTAAGTCGACCACTTTGGAATTCGCCACTTATCCGCACATCTAGGGATTATTTGCCCTTAGTCAGATCGTCTTCGAACTGACACCATTTGATATTGTCGCTCAAACCTTCGATAAGGTTCAAGGCTGCGTAGCCCATTTGATGCTTCTAGATGACCTTGCCTGTCCAAGCGCTCATACCGCCTCGGACATTGATGACATCGTAGCCTTTTTTCTTAAGCTTTTTCGCAGCTAGTTTGCTTCGCACACCAGAGTGACAAATGACATAAAGTGTTTCTTTTGTCGCAGGTGTGTAAGAACCGATTTCCGTTAAAGGAACATTTTTGGCATTTTTGATATGACCTCTACGGAATTCCATAGGCGTCCGAACATCTAGTAGCTGAATCGGTTCTCTGAGTTTAGCTTCTAACTCGCTGGTAGAAATACTGTCAATTTTTGTAAATAAGTGAAACATAGGCACCTCCACATATACCCTTATGGGGTATATTAAACCATGAAGTCAATCTTTTGTCAAGCAAGTTGTTTTGACTTGGAGGGGATTGGTTTTGAGAGTCTAGAAAGCAGGCTATTCTTGACCTTTCAAAGGCTTTTTGATATGATGAGTCCAAAGTAAGTGTGAGGTGATAAGATGACCAGCGAATACCAGAAAATGATAGCAGGGGAGCCTTACCGTCCGTCGGATCCAGAGTTGCGGGTCTTGGCGCAGGCTTCTCGCCAAAAACAGGCTGCCTTTAACAAGGAAGAAGATCCCTTGAAGGGAGCAGATATTATCAAGACTTGGTTTGGCTCAACTGGGGAAAATCTCTATGTCAATCCACGCTTGGTGGTCGATTATGGAGTCAATATCCATCTAGGGGAAAATTTTTATTCTAATTGGAACTTGACCATGCTGGATGTTTGCCCGATTCGCATCGGGAACAACGCCATGCTTGGCCCCAACTGTCAGTTTTTAACCCCACTCCATCCACTGGATCCGGATGAACGCAATTCAGGGGTCGAATACGGCAAGCCCATCACCATTGGAGATAATTTCTGGGCTGGAGGTGGCGTCATTGTCCTTCCTGGAGTGACACTGGGAAATAACGTCGTTGCAGGAGCGGGGGCCGTGATTACCAAGTCCTTCGGAGATAATGTCGTCCTAGCTGGCAATCCTGCGCGTGTCATCAAGGAAATCCCAGTAAAAGAAAACTAAAAAGAACAGCTTGGGCTGTTCTTTTTATAATCTTTATCTTAGTCTTATAGATTTTTCTTCTTTTTGGCTTTTTGGGTTAGAGTGATATCGCACTTGGGAATGTTGCTTTTAAAAACTATTAAATGCATTTTAGTACTCTCAAATTGTTTCTAGTAGCCCTTTCAAAAGAATACTAAGCGAAACTGAATTTAAGGAAACTTTCAGAAAAGTTTTAGTTTTGTTTCAGGAATCTTCTGTAGACTGTCTAGCTATATCATACGAAGGAGAGGAAAAAGCTATGAAATCAAAAAAATGGACCCTACTCGCAACGAGTTTAACGGCAATAGTGCTGATGGCAGCATGTGCCCAGTCAACAACTACATCCAATACCAATGCAACGACAAATAGTGCCACAACAACTGCAACAAAGACAAACCAATCATCCTATTTTACAGAGAAGGACAATGATACTTCTTATGACGAAAGCACAGCTTCTAAGATTGAGTTATCTGGCTCATCAGCAAACGTCTTTGGGGATGGGGTGACAGTCTCTGAATCAACAGTGACCATCACAAAATCTGGGACCTATGTGATTTCAGGTCAGTCTGACGGAGTGCAGATCAAGATCGAGGCAGATAAGTCTGCAGATGTTCATCTAGTCCTAAAAGGCGCGACCATGACCAATACCAATGCAGCGATATCTGCGACATCAGCTGGTCATGTCTACTTGACTCTAGCAGAGGGAACCACCAACAGTCTCTCTGACTCAAGCTCTAACAGTGACGAAAAAGCAGACGCAGCTCTCTTTTCTAAGGTGGATTTGACCATCAACGGGAAAGGAACTCTCAATGTAGATGGCAAGAAGAACAATGGTATCAAGGCCAACGACACCCTCCACATCACGGGTGGAACCTATAACATCACAGCAGTTGGCGATGCCTTCAATGTCAATGATGAACTCAACATCACTGGTACGACCATGACCATCGATGCCAAAGAGGATGGGGTCAAGGTGGACAATGACGAGGATACTTCAGTTGGGACCATGTACCTATCCAACAACAACATCACCGTCACAGCAGGAGATGATGGCATCCACGCATCTGGAGACCTCGTCATCGATAGTGGTACCTACACCGTCAAGAATTCGACAGAAGGACTTGAAGGTAAGTCAATCACTATCAACGGTGGGGATATTAGCATCTACTCAACAGATGATGGAGTCAACGCAGCTAACAAAAACGCCCAACAGAATGAAATCTTCTTCACTATGAACGGCGGGAATCTGACTGTAGAAGTCGGCCAAGGAGACACAGACCCAATCGACTCAAACGGCAATATTACGGTCACAGGTGGGACCATTAAAATGACTGGTCAAACAGGTTTTGACTTTGATGGAACAGCGACCTACACAGGTGGAGATATCTATCTCAACGGTGAAAAACAAACGGAAATCGTCAATTCTATACCTGGAGGCGGTGGACCAAATGGAGGCCCTCAAGGCGACGGTCCAGCCCCTGGCGGACAAGGATAAAAAAGAATCTCCTTTCTCGAAAGAGAAGGGAGAGTTTTATGTAGGAAGGATTTTCTAGAATAAATACCAATCCGGAGTTGAGAACTTCTTGGTCTGTTTCATATAAAAACGGATAAAGTGAATTTCCATAGCTAAGGTTATCAAGGTTGCTATTGTGATGACAGTAGTAGGATTGGCTGAGAAAAGTAGAGGAAGAATAGGCCTTTAAAAAGTGGACAGGAAAGACCATTTCGGAGTATAGAGAGGAAGTTCAAAAACATTTTTAGAAATAAGACATGTGCATCATAAACATCAGATACGAATCTGGTGTTTTATTTTTTTAAAGAATTTAACCCTTTCTCTTGACAAGTGAGTGATTACTCACTATAATAGCTTCTGTGATTTAAAAAGTGAGTACCCACTCACCTAGGAGGAAGCATATGAAAAAATTGCTACATTTACAAGATTTAGTAAAATCTTTTGACCAACAAATAGTTCTGAATCATGTCAGCTTTGAATTGCAGCTAGGAGAAATTATAGGATTAATTGGTCCGTCTGGTGCTGGTAAATCAACTATGATTAAGACTACGTTAGGAATGGAAAAGGCTGATGGAGGCCTAGCTTTAGTGTTAAATCACACTATGCCCAATCGTCATATTTTAGGAGATATTGGCTATATGGCCCAATCAGATGCTTTATACGAGTCCTTGTCTGGTCAAGAAAATCTGGAATTTTTTGGTCAGCTAAAGGGGCTTTCTAAAAAAGACCTAAAGGCGGAAATTGCTCATATAGCTCAAGTAGTAGATCTGACAGACTACTTAAACAAGGCGGTATCTGGTTATTCTGGAGGAATGAAACGGCGTTTGTCTCTTGCTATCGCGCTGTTGGGAAATCCTCAACTCTTGATTTTGGACGAACCGACAGTTGGAATCGACCCTTCTCTTCGAAAGAAAATCTGGAAAGAATTATTCGCGCTTAGAGACAATGGGGTAGGGATATTAGTTACTACCCATGTTATGAATGAAGCAGAGTTGACGGATAAGGTCGGCTTATTATTAGGCGGAAAAATCATTGCTTTTGATACACCGCAACACTTAAAAGAAAGTTATCAAGTTTCAAGTATTGAAGAAGTATTTTTAAAAGCAGAAGGTGAGTAAAATGAGAACAATAGCGATTGCAAAAAAAGTCATCAAAGAATTACTTCGTGACAAACGAACTCTAGCCCTGATGTTTATAGCACCTGTTTTTATCATGTGGTTGATGAACCTCATGTTTTCAGCTAGTACAACCGTGAATGTCAAGTTAGCGACACAAGATCTACCAACTGGTTTGGTAACGAAAATGGATGAGCTTGATCATGTGGACATCGAGACTTATCAAGACTTAGATCAGGCCAAAGAAGCGCTAGCAAATGAAAAAGTCGATGCTGTGATTTCTTATAAAGACGGTGAGTATCAGGTCGACTACGCAAATACAGATGCCTCCAAGACATCTATGATACGACAAGTGTTACGAACAAGTATCGCCAGTGAAGGCACCGATCAGTTACTATCTCGTGTCAAACAAGCTCTTCCACAATTGGACTCGGACGCAAAAACACCAGAAATCAAGGAGTCTTATCAGTATGGAGATGAAAATACAAGCTTCTTTACCAGTATGATTCCGGTTTTGATAGGTTTTGTAGTTTTCTTCTTTGTCTTTTTGATTTCAGGTATGGCGCTTTTGAAAGAGCGCACCAGTGGAACACTAGAACGTTTGTTAGCAACACCAGTGAAACGATCTGAAATCGTCTATGGCTATATGTTGTCTTACGGTATTATTGCGATTTTTCAAACGGCAGTTGTCGTCTTAGCAGCAATTTGGCTACTAGATGTAGAAGTTGTAGGAAGTATTTTAAATGTTATAATAGTTAATGTGGTACTGGCTCTTGTAGCACTAGCTTTTGGAATTCTCTTGTCTACTCTAGCAAAATCAGAATTCCAAATGATGCAATTTATTCCTCTCGTGATTATGCCCCAACTTTTTTTCTCAGGAATTATTCCATTGTCATCCATGGGAGAATGGGCTCTAACTGTGGGGAAATTTTTGCCATTAACCTATTCTGGTGATGCAATAAGCCAGATTATTCTTTACGGGCACAATCTTGGTGATATTTTGCCAAATCTTGGTGTTTTAATGATTTTCTTGATCATTTTAACAATTCTCAATATTGTTGGATTACGTCGTTATCGTAAAGTTTAGAAATCAACATAAATAATGCTAAAAAGGTGTGAAGATTAGATGGATAAGACTGTTTTTGAATCGTTTGAAGATTACTTAGAAGAAGCGAATTACCCTCAAGGAAAGAAAAAAATCATGCAGGCAGCAGTGGATCTCATATCAACTAGGAGTTACCATGGGACCTCAACTCTTCACATAGCTGAGCGTGCTGGACTAAGCCAGGCAACTTTGTTTAAGTATTTTAAGACGAAGGATGATCTACTGACGGCTATTTTACATCCTGTAGTCCCAAGCATTTTCGGTAGTTTTTTTGAGGAACTCTTAGCTTTTGAAACGACAGAAGAGAGGGTTCGTTATCTCGTCCACGATCGTATGAGCTATCTCAAAAAAAATCGTGCTTTGATGAAAATCATTCTGCAGGAGAGTTTTTCAAATAAAAAACTAAAAAATGAACAGATTTTTATCTGGAATGCTATTCAAGATAAACTTCGAGTACTCCATAAGGAATTGCTAGCAGATTCACGTGTAAATCCAGAGTTAACGATTCCTCAAATGGTTCGTATTTGTGTTGGCCCATTGTTGGCTTACTTCGCTCAGCTTTATATCGTTGGCGACAATGGAGAAATAAAAGAGGAAGACTTAGACTTATTAGAAAAACAGATTTTAGGTGGTTTGTGGAAATAAGGGAGTTCTAGAAGAACTAAGGTTTATTTACTTGACTTTCAAACAAGCTAAAAAAGACATGTTCTGCTTATTTCAGATTCATGTCTTTTTTGTTGTTGAATTTGGTATTTATTTATAACTCCTCAATCACCTTGCACAAGGCTCCCACATCTTTTACCCAGCTCATATTTACTACTCGATATCTTAGCAAGTTCAAAGTATCTCATAACTGAGGTGCTTTTTTTACTCAGTTCATCAGTCTCCTCCTTGACACTCCGTCAGCTTTTGATACAATAGTACAAAATTAGAGGAGGTGGGCGATGATTCAGAAGCATGCGATTCCCATTTTAGAGTTTGATGACAATCCTCAGTCGGTCCTTATGCCAACACATGAGGAGTTAGACTTGAAGTTGCCAAAGAAGTGTATCTATGCATTTTTGGAGGAGGAGATTGACCGCTATGCGGGGGAAGTAGGGACGGACTGTATTGGTGAGTTCGTTTCTGCCACCAAGACCTATCCAGTCTATGTCATCAATTACAAGGGTGAAGAGATCTGTCTGGCCCAAGCGCCTGTTGGTTCTGCTCCAGCAGCCCAGTTTATGGATTGGTTGATTGGCTATGGTGTGGAGCAAATCATTTCCACTGGTACTTGTGGAGTCCTAGCCGATATAGAGGAAAATGCCTTTCTCGTCCCTGTTCGCGCTCTGCGAGATGAGGGAACCAGCTACCACTATGTAGCGCCTTCTCGTTATATGGAGATGCAGATTGAGGCTATCTCTGCCATTGAGCAAGTCTTGGAACAAAGAGGCATTCCTTACGAGGAGGTCATGACCTGGACGACAGATGGTTTTTACCGAGAGACGGCTGAAAAGGTTGCCTATCGCAAGGAAGAAGGCTGTGCTGTTGTGGAGATGGAGTGCTCTGCTCTTGCGGCAGTAGCTCAACTACGTGGGGTTGTCTGGGGAGAGCTGCTCTTTACCGCAGATTCCTTAGCAGATCTAGATAACTACGACAGTCGTGACTGGGGATCAGAAGCTTTTGATAAGGCACTCGAACTCTGTCTTGCCATTGTGCACCACATGTGAGTGTTCTTACTGTTTTTATGGTAGAATGTAGCTATGTTATTCAAATCTTTTTTGGAAAAAATCAAGACGACATTAGGGCGTTTATCGCCAGCCCGTCGCATCTTTTTAAGTTTTGCCCTAGTGATCTTCTTGGGCTCGCTCCTTTTAAGTCTCCCCTTTGTGCAAGCAGGAACGTCACAAGCGACCTACTTTGACCATCTCTTTACGACTGTGTCTATGGTCTGTGTGACAGGGCTCTTTACCCAGCCGGTAGCCTCTACTTACAATATCTGGGGTCAGTTGATCTGTATGATTTTGATCCAGATTGGTGGTTTGGGGCTCATGACCTTTATCGGAATCTTTTATATCCAAGGCAAGCAAAAGCTCAGTCTTCGTGGCCGTGAGACCATTCAAGAAAGTTTTGCTTATGGAGAAACCCAGTCTCTAAAGGATTTCATCCGTTCAATCTTTCTGACGACTTTTCTAGTGGAAGGGCTCGGTGCCTTTCTCTTGAGTTTCCGCTTTATTCCTGAATTTGGCTGGGGACGAGGGGTGTTAACCTCTATCTTTTTGGCTGTTTCAGCTTTCTGTAATGCTGGATTTGATAATTTTGGAAGTACGAGTTTGCTAGCCTTTCAAACGGACCCCTTGATTAATCTAGTGATTGCAGGCTTGATTATCACGGGTGGTCTAGGATTTATGGTCTGGTTTGATCTAGCGACCCAGTTTGGGAAAAAGAAAAAACGGCGCCTGCGTTTCCATACTAAGTTGGTTCTCTTTCTAACGGCGGGAATTTTGCTCTTTGGAACAGTATCGACTCTCTTAATTGAGTGGAACAATCCTGGGACGATTGGAAATCTTAGTTTTCCAGAAAAACTGTTGGTTAGTTTCTTCCAGACCGTCAGCATGAGAACGGCAGGCTTTGCTTCAATTGACTACACCCAGGCTCGACCAGTTACCTTACTGATCTACATCTTGCAGATGTTTCTGGGCGGGGCACCTGGAGGGACAGCAGGGGGGCTCAAGATTACGACCTTCTTTGTCTTGTTGGTCTTTGCTCGCAGTGAATTATTGGGCTTGCCTCATGCCAATGTAGCTCGGAGGACCATTGAACCCCGAACCGTGCAAAAATCTTTCAGTGTCTTTATTATCTTCTTGCTGACCTTCTTGCTGGGCTTGATTCTATTAGGGGTAACCGCAGAAGGAAATCCGCGCTTTATTTACCTCATGTTTGAGACCATTTCAGCACTTGCGACAGTTGGAGTGACGGCAAATTTAACACCAGAGCTAGGCAAGATAGCCCTCAGCATCGTTATGTTGCTGATGTTTATCGGCCGTATTGGTCCCTTGACACTACTGGTCAGTGTAGCGGAATACCAGCCAGACAAGAAAGATACGATTCACTATATGAAAGCAGATATCACCATTGGATAAGAAAGGAAGAACGATGTCAGATCGGACAATTGGAATTTTAGGCTTGGGAATTTTTGGGAGCAGTGTTTTGGCTGCTCTTGCCAAGCATCATATGAATATCATTGCTATTGATGACCACGAGGAGCGCATTAATCAATTTGAACCAGTGTTGGCGCGTGGAGTAGTTGGAGATATCACGGATGAAGAACTCCTTCTATCAGCGGGGATTGACACCTGTGATACCGTAGTCGTCGCAACGGGTGAAAATCTAGAGTCCAGTGTTCTCTCGGTTATGCACTGCAAGAGTCTAGGAGTACCGACCGTTATTGCCAAGGTCAAAAGCCATACAGCTAAAAAAGTTCTAGAAAAAATCGGGGCAGACGCAGTCATCTCACCAGAGTTTGAGATGGGGCGCTCATTGGCACAGACCATCCTCTTTCATAACAGTGTAGACGTCTTTCAGCTGGATAAGAATGTTTCGATTGTCGAGATGAAAATCCCCCAATCATGGGTAGGTAAAAGCCTCAGTCAGTTAGATTTACGTGGGCGATACAACCTCAACGTACTTGGTTTTCGTGCCTACGAAAATGCTCCTCTGGATGTCCAATTCGGACCTAATGACCTCTTGCAGGAAGACACCTACATCATGGCGGTGATCAATAACCAACATCTGGATACCCTAGCTGAACTGAGTGAGTAGGAGAGGAAGGGTACTCTCTTTCCAAATAATTAACGAGTCAATATAAGTATTTTATAAGAGGGATTTAAGAAAAATTTTAACTTTTTCTTAATCCTTTTTAATTTTAGGAGATTATACTAGAGTCATCAAAAAAAGAAAACTCTAAGGAGAATCCTATGAAATTCAATCCAAATCAGAGATATACTCGTTGGTCTATTCGCCGTCTCAGTGTCGGTGTTGCTTCGGTTGTTGTGGCTAGTGGCTTCTTTGTCCTAGTTGGTCAACCAAGTTCTGCACGTGCTGATGTCGTCAATCCGACTCCTGCCCAAGTCGTGCCAGACGCTGCTTCGGTGAGTGAAAAGAGCGATTTACCAGCAGAGGTTCTCAAAAAAGCAGTTGATGTAGCTCTTCCTTCAGAACAGTCTGTTCCAACACCTAAAGCAAGTGTGGATACGACAAGCTCTTCAGAAAAAGCGGACGCAACTGCTAAAGAGCCTGCAGTAGCGCCAAAAGAAGAAGTGCAAGCACAACCTGACTCTAAGAAACAAACAGAAGATGCAGTTAAACCTGCGGAAAGTCCTGCGTCTACAGTTTCTGGACAAGACCGTGAAGCTAGTGAAGCGCAACCAGCGACCACCCCAGCTGAAGTGCAAAAAGGTGTGGCTGACAACACCAAAGACACAGTAGATGTCCCAGCTACTTACTTGGACAAGGCTAACTTCCCTGGTCCCTTCACAGCTGGTGTCAATCAAGTCATTCCATACGAATTCTTCGCTGGTGATGGCATGTTAACTCGTCTTATCTTGAAAGCATCTGATAAGGCTCCATGGTCAGACAACGGAACAGCTAAAAATCCCGCCCTTCCACCAGTAGAGAAATTGGGCAAAGGCCTTTACTTCTACGAAGTAGACTTGGCTGGAACCCAAGGCAAATCTGACAAAGAGTTGCTTGATCTTTTAAAACAAAATGGAACTCAAAGCTATAAAGCTACTATCAAGGTGTACGGTGCGAAAGACGGCAAGCCTGACTTAACTAACCTCGTAGCGACTAAAGATTTGACTGTTAATTTGAATGGTTCGACCACTCCAGCCGAAGTACAAAAAGGTGTGGCCGACAACACCAAAGATACAGTAGATGTCCCAGCTTCTTATTTGGATAGAGCTAATTTCCCAGGTCCATTTACAGCTGGTGTCAACCAAGTTATTCCATACGAAGCCTTTGGTGGAGATGGTATGTTGACTCGCCTTATCTTGAAAGCCTCTGATAAGGCTCCATGGTCAGACAACGGAACAGCTAAAAATCCCGCCCTTCCACCAGTAGAGAAATTGGGCAAAGGCCTTTACTTCTACGAAGTGGATTTAGCAGGCACCCAAGGAAAATCAGATAAAGAGCTTCTTGACCTCTTGAAACAAAACGGTACACAAAGCTATAAAGCTACCATCAAGGTGTATGGTGCGAAAGATGGCAAGCCTGACTTAACTAACCTCGTAGCG